>JAEDHX010000087.1 GCA_016296785.1 Coprococcus sp.
AACATGCAGGGACAGATGAATCCACAGGGAGGCTATCAGCAGGCATACGGTCAGAACATGCAGGGACAGATGAACCCACAGGGAGGCTACCAGCAGGGCTATGGCCAGAACATGCAGGGACAGATGAATTCGCAGGGAGGCTACCAGCAGGCGCCTATGCCAAGCAAGCCTAAGAAGACGATTGATGTTGATGTTAATAAGATGAAGGATTTTGTGTTAAAGAACAAAATGCTTATGATTATTTGCGGTGCAGCACTATTATTACTTATTATCTGCGTATGCGTACTTAGTAGCGTGCTCGGACATGGTAAGCAGAGCAGCAAAGGTGTAGCTAAGGCACTTACTGCAGCATATGAGAAGAATGATGCAAATAAGATTTATAAATTATATGACAAGAAGTTACTGAAGTATATGGATGTCGAGCTTGATAGAGACAAGGATGACATAATTGATGACACTGAAGATAGTCTTGATTATTTTATCGACAGATTAGATTCGAAGGACGTTGGAGATATCAAGAATATCAAGTATAAGATCAAGAGAGTTAAGAATGCTTCTAAGAAAGATCTTAGGGAGATGAAGGAGTACTTTAAGGACGAGTACGATATAAATATCAGCAAATATGCTGAGGTTAAGCTTGAATGGAATATTATCGGTGAGGATGATGATATTGATTACATAGCATATGTATATGTTTATAAGAGAGGCGGTAAATGGTATCTCTATAACTATAGCAGCTATGAAGATAACTAAATCATAACAGGTCATTAATGGGGAATGAATCAACCGCAAAGGAGCGATTTGTTCCCTGTTTTTCATGAAACACGGACATTTATTTTGAGATGAGGATATACGAATTGTATAATGTAAAATCAATGAAGGCAGAAGAGTTTATAAGTGATGAGGAAATACTTGAGACACTTCAATATGCCGAGGATAATAAGAACAATATCAAACTAATAGACGAAATAATCGAGAAGGCAAAGCTTAGAAAGGGGCTTAATCATAGGGAGGCATCCGTATTGCTTGCCTGCGACATACCAAAGAAGGTTATGGAAATCTATAATCTTGCAGAGCAGATAAAGAAGGATTTCTATGGTAACAGAATTGTATTATTTGCACCTTTATATTTGTCTAATTATTGTGTTAATGGTTGCGTATATTGTCCATATCATTTAAAAAATAAACATATTGCAAGGAAGAAGCTCACAAAAGAGGAGGTTGCCAGAGAGGTTACTGCTCTAATGGACATGGGACATAAGAGACTTGCAATCGAGGCAGGAGAGGATCCTGTTATGAATCCGATTGAGTATATTCTTGAGTGCATTGACACGATATATGGAGTAAAGCACAAAAATGGTGCCATAAGAAGGGTAAATGTTAACATTGCCGCAACAACGGTTGAGAATTATAGAAGACTACATGAAGCAGGAATTGGTACCTACATACTATTCCAGGAAACATATAACAAGGCGTCATATGAAAAGCTTCATCCTACGGGACCAAAGAGTGATTATGCTTATCATACTGAAGCTATGGACAGAGCAATGGAAGGTGGAATAGATGATGTAGGACTTGGCGTATTATTTGGACTTGAACTGTACAAGTATGAATTTGCGGGACTTCTTATGCATGCAGAGCATCTCGAGGCTGTTCACGGAGTAGGTCCTCATACAATAAGTCTTCCAAGAATAAAGAGGGCAGATGATATTGATCCTGATACATTTGACAATGGAATTAGCGACGAAATATTCTGCAAGATAGCAGCCTGCATAAGAATTGCTGTACCTTATACAGGAATGATTATTTCAACCAGAGAGTCGAAGGAGGTAAGGGATGAGGTCATAAGGCTTGGAGTCTCGCAGATTAGTGGCGGCTCAAAGACAAGTGTTGGCGGATACTGCGAACCTTCACCGGCTGACGAATTAACAGAGCAGTTTGATGTAAGTGATACGAGGACTCTTGACGAGGTTATCAGCTGGCTTATGAGCAAGGGCTATATTCCTTCATTTTGCACAGCCTGTTATAGGGAAGGAAGAACAGGAGACAGATTTATGAGTCTGTTAAAGAGTGGACAGATACAGAACTGTTGCCATCCAAATGCACTTATGACACTTAAGGAATATCTGGAGGATTATGCATCAAACGATACAAAGAGCCTTGGTGAGATGCTGATTATGAAGGAGTTGGATAATATTCCGGACAAGAAGGTCAGGGATATTGTTATTGATAGACTTGCTAAGATAGAGAATGGCGACAGAGATTTCAGATTCTAAGGAGAACCGGTTATGGGAATGAATGATACACCTGTTGGAAATAGAATACATATAGCCTTCTTTGGTTGCAGAAACGCCGGCAAATCAAGCCTTGTAAATGCGATAACAAACCAGCAGCTTTCAGTTGTATCAGATGTTGCAGGCACAACAACAGATCCGGTATATAAGACAATGGAGCTGCTTCCGCTTGGACCTGTAGTAATAATTGACACCCCCGGTTATGATGATGAGGGGGAGCTTGGAAGACTTAGAATTGATAGAACGAAAGCTATACTTAAAAAGACTGATATTGCCATCTTGGTTGTTGACTCGCTTTCTGGAATTACTTCTTACGATCTTGAGCTTATTGATTTGTTTAGAAATAAGAATATAAAATACTTAATTGCTTATAATAAATGTGATTTAGATAATCATTTCGTGGATAATCAAAGGAATGGCGATAGCATTTTCGACAGATGTGAAGGAACTGAAATTATATATGTAAGTGCGCTTACGGGGAAGAATATTCATGAATTAAAGGAAGCAATAGCAAAGGTGGTGCCGGATACATTTGCCGGAAAATATATTGTTGCAGACCTTGTTAAGCCACTTGATACAGTAATACTAGTAGTTCCGATTGATAAAGCAGCTCCTAAGGGAAGACTAATTCTGCCACAGCAGATGGTGATAAGAGAGCTGCTTGATGTAGGAGCTGTCTCTGTAGTTGTGAAGGAAACAGAGCTTAAGCAGACTTTAGAGAAGTTTAGCTATAAGGTGGATTTAGTTATTACTGACAGCCAGGCATTTGCATATGTTGCTGAAATAGTACCTAAGAATATAAGACTTACATCATTTTCCATATTGATGGCAAGGTTTAAGGGGCAGCTAAGGGATGCTGTAATGGGAGCAAAACAGCTGGACAGACTTGTTGAAGGTGACAGAATTCTTATTTCAGAGGGTTGTACCCACCATCGGCAATGTGAGGATATAGGAACAGTAAAGCTTCCGGGTTGGATAAATGAGTACGTGGGTTCAACGCTTTGCTATGATTTTACAAGCGGTGGCGATTTCCCGGATGATTTGTCAGGATATAAGCTGGTAGTGCATTGTGGTGGCTGCATGCTAAATGAGCGTGAGATGGCTTCGCGATATGATATAGCCAGAAGACAGCAGATACCAATGACTAACTACGGGGTGCTTATAGCATATATCAACAAGATTACAGATGTGGAATGGCTATACGAGATGTATAATGAGGAAGTGTGATATGATTATACGAGATGTATAATGGTGAAGTGTGATATGATTATACGAGATGTATAATGAGGATATTGATTAGGAGGAATATGGTTATGACTAAGACGGGACTTGTTCTTGAGGGCGGTGGCCTTCGTGGAATATATACAGCAGGCGTGCTCGACATTTTTATGGAGAATAATCTGACAGTAGATGGTGTAATAGGTGTATCAGCAGGAGCAATTCATGGTGTTACATATGTTGCAAATCAGCCGGGCAGAAATATCAGATATAATCTGAAATACAGACATGATAAGCGCTACATGAGCTTATATTCTCTAATTACTACGGGTGACATATGTGGTAAGGATTTTTGCTACAGACAGATACCTGACGAGCTTGATCCATTTGACTATGAGACTTTTAAAAACAGTCCTATGAAAATGTACGTTGGATGCTCTAATCTTGAAACCGGCGAAGCAGAATATCTTGAGATAAAGGATTTGCGTGAGGAAATGGATAAGCTTCGCGCATCAGCATCTTTGCCGCTTGTATCTCATGTTGTTGAGGTAGATGGGAAGAAGCTTCTTGATGGCGGTGTAAGCGACAGTATTCCGATATTTGCATTTAGAAGAATGGGCTACCGCAAAAACATTGTTGTGCTCACAAGACCTCGGGGTTATGTAAAGGGTGAAGATAAGCTGCTTAAGCTTGAAGCAATAAAGTATAAGGATTATCCTGAATTTGTAAGAAGAATGTATATGAGGCACAGGTATTACAATAAGACACTTGAGAAGCTTTCTGAGCTTGAGAAGGCGGGTGAAGTGCTGATATTAAGACCGAGTGTTGACCCTCATATCTCAAGACTTGAGAAGAATCTTGATAAGATTCAGGAGGTTTATGAGCTTGGTGTATCAGATGCCAAGGAAAGACTTGAAGAAATAAAGGAATTTATAAGAAAATGAAAAAGAAGAAGCTGTTTACAAGGGTGCGCCCGCTAAGGACAGGTTTGGAGAATAGTACGAAGGATAAGGCACATGACAATCACGTCAAAATGACGGAGGGTCAGGTGCCTTTCTTAATTCTATCTCTTTCGGCCTCGACAATATTTACAATGTTGATAGCAACAACATACAATCTTGTTGACACATATTTTGTGTCATCGCTTGGAAAGAGCCAGATAGGAGCTGTTGGAGTAATGTTCTCGGCAATGGCTCTAATCCAGGCGGTAGGGTATACATTTGGTATGGGGGCAGCAAGTCTGATCTCAAGATATTTGGGAAAAGAAAAACGCGAAAATGCAGAGCAGACGCTTGCGTGCGCATTTGCAGCTGCACTTGTAACCGGTACAATAATTGGAATATTTGGACTGATTTATATTAAGCCATTAATAGGTATTCTCGGTGCGACCGATACGATAAAGGAGTATGCATATTCATATGGCGCATTTGTCATCGCCGGAACTCCGGTAATGTGTGGGGCATATGTTCTAAATAACTCGCTACGTGCAGAGGGCAAGCCATACCTTGCCTTGCTGGGGATATTTGCCGGAGGGGCGTTAAATGCTTTGCTTGACTTCATTTTAATAAAAGTTTTTAGCATAGGGATTATGGGCGCCGGAATAGCTACACTTGCAGGGCAGAGCTTAAGTTTAATTATTATGATAATTTGTTTTAGAACACATAAAAGTGTTGTTAAGCTTAAACTATGGGGATTTAGACCTGATCTTAAGGTGATATTTGGTGTAATAAGGACTGGAATACCTTCCTTCTGGCGTCAGGGACTTATGTGCCTTGCGGGTGTTTTGCTTAACAGGTCCTGTCGTATGTACGGGGATGATGTGGTTGCCGCCATGTCAATTGCAAATAAAATATTTGCTGTCATATTTGCAATATTAGTTGGCTACGGTCAGGGCTTTGCGCCTGTTGCGGGCTATAACTATGGCGCAAAGCTATATGGGAGAGTGCGTACTGCCATCAAAACGTCAGTCATTACTGCAACAATTGCGATGTTAATAATCGGAACAGCCATCTATTACCTGTCACCTTCATTAATCGGTCTATTTACAGACGATGCACAGGTTTCAAGTGTCAGCATCCTTGCGCTAAAAGCGCACGCAATATCACTTCCCTTCATGCCGGTCTGTATCATGGTAGGCATGCTGTATCAGGCCGTCGGCCGAATTGGCAAGGCTGCCTTTATTTCATCCCTGCGCCAGGGCATTTTCTTCCTTCCACTCATCTACATTCTACCCGCCATCTATCACGCCACCGGCATCGCCATCACCCAAGCCGCCGCCGACATCCTCGCCGGCCTCACTGCCCTCGCCACCTTCGCCACGGGCATTCGCCATGGGGACAGGTCCCGTGGCTAAAAATTCGCCGTGGGGACAGGTCCCGTGGCTAAAAAAACGGTTTTCGCCACGGTACCTGTCCTGTCTACGATGTCCACTATCCCGGTGGAGATATTTATGATATACTATCCAAAGAGTATAATTTTTAGCCGCGGGACCTGTCCCCATGGCAAATTCAACGGAGTAAGGATAT
>JAEDHX010000027.1 GCA_016296785.1 Coprococcus sp.
GAGGCTTATTTGGTGGAAGCCAGAGAGGTCTGTTAGGCGGCAGTCAGCGTAGTTTTCTTGGCGGTAGCCAACGTGGTCTGTCAGGTGGCAGCCAAAGGGGCGTAAGTGAAAACAGATATTATGAGGGTGATGCCAACGCATGGCAGCAAACGGAGTACTGGTCATATATGCCAATAGAATGGCAGATAATTAACAGATCACAGAGACCTTCAGAGAATAAGGGTGGCTGTGCTGAGTTTGGGTACGGACTTGATTTAATATAAAGGGGTGTTTGTTATCAGAGGGTTTCATACATTATGGACAAGACCGTATTTAGTATCAAATAATACAGATGAATACTTTATGGAAGATTATGATATTCTTACCATGATTTTATCTGCACTAATGTGGAGAAAGAATAATGGTGATATAAGCCTGTTTGGTGATAATGCGGCTCTTGATTATATTGAAAGTCTTGGGCTAAGTCATATATGGAACGGCGGGTTATACGAGATAAAGGTTCCCGATAATGTGCCTGAGAAAGTCTTTTGGGCAGCAGGTAAGCTATATGCCATGAGACAGATGAAGATGCCTGCAGTAATGGTCGATTTGGATTTAGTTATCTGGAAGGATATTAGTCAATATGTAAAGTATACAGATATATGTGCAATTCATAGAGAAGGAATATATGACGATATATATCCCGGTAAGGATTTTTTCAAAATGTCTGAGGATTATACTTTTGATCCTGAATGGGACTGGAGTGCATATCCTGTTAATACCTGTATGTTGTATATATCTGACGAGGAATTTAAAAGCTATTATGTAGATTCAGCCATATCCTTTATGGAGCATTGTATCGAGAAAGAAGAGAATCTATGTCATATGGTTTTTGCTGAACAACGTATGCTTGCTATGTGTGCTCAAAAGAAGGGCAAAACTGTTTCATCCTTTTTCCCTTCGTCAACAGAAATAAAGCATCAGGAAATATTTACACATTTATGGGGTTATAAGAATATACTGAAGTTTAACTATAAAGAGAGACAGGCATTTAATAACAGGATGTATAATAGGATTATTACAGAATTCAGTGAGGAAGAAGATACTCTTTCAAAGCTGGATATTGCCAGATAAAGGAAAGAAATATAGGGAGAGATTTTTGTAATCAAATTATTTTATGAAATTACTTAAGAAGATACCAAAAGAAATATACATATATATTTTGTGGGGAATTTTGGTTGGTCTTGTTAATATTGGTTCTGCATGGTTTTTTATATATAAATGCGGAATAAATGAGATTTATGCCAATTTCATGTCATGGATATTGTATAACTATGTTTCGTTTGTAACAAACAGAAAATCAGTTTTCCATACCCATACCCAGAACATAAAGGAATATTTAGTACAACTGGTGCAGTTTTATATAAGCAGGGTTATTACGTTGCTGATTGAGACCGGACTTATATTCCTTCTTGTAACTGTAATAGGGCTTCCGGCAATGATTATCAAGATATTTACTTCGATACTTGTAATTTTTTTGAATTACTTTATAAGTAAAAAGTTTATTTTTTAAAAAGTGTGCAAAAAATGCACACTTTTTTACTTTTTTCAATAATCCCCCTGCGTAATATATTGCTTGTAACGTTGCGTAATAATGTATTATTGCATATGAAATAACAAAAAATATGCAATTTGCACATGTTCTAAGGAGGAATTTATTATGACAACAATTGAGCAGGTTAAAGAGTTTTTACCACTAATTATTCCGCTTATTATTGCGGAGATAGTATTACTTTTATTTACACTCCGTCACATTTTGACTCATAAAAAGTATAAAAGGGGAACCAGAGCGTTATGGATTGTAATTACAATAATAGGTATGGAGTTTATAGGACCTATTTTATATTTTCTTCTCGGAAAAGAAGATGAGTAAATAGTGTTGTTTTATTGAGGATACGTATATGAATATGATTAGTATAACCGGGCTTAGTAAAAGCTTTGGTGAAAAAAAGGTAATTGACGAATTGAATATGACAGTTCCTATGCATAGTATTTTTGGCTTCATAGGAAGAAATGGCGCGGGCAAAACTACCACGATGAAAATGATATTAGGATTATTAAAGCCTGATGGTGGAGAGATATATGTAAATGGAGACAAGGTCGTATATGGACAGACCGGGACAAACAAATATATAGGCTATTTACCTGATGTGCCGGAGTTTTATTCATTTATGACTCCGTATGAATATTTGAGTATGTGTGGAAGCATTTGCAAGATGGCGGAAGCTGAGATAAGAGAAAGGAGTAATAAGCTTCTTGAACTTGTTGGGTTATCTGGCGATAAGCGCAGAATTAAAGGATTTTCCAGAGGTATGAAGCAGCGACTCGGTATTGCACAGGCATTATTAAAACGTCCGTTATTACTTATTTGTGATGAACCTACTTCGGCGCTTGACCCTATTGGAAGGAGAGAAATTCTTGATATATTACTTGAGGTAAAGGAAGAAACGACTGTGCTGCTTTCCACTCATATTTTGTCTGATGTAGAAAGAATATGTACTGATGTGGCATTCCTTAACGAGGGAAAAATAATGTTACAGGGAAGTGTACCATCTGTAAAAGGTATTTATTCCTCAAATGAATTCGTTATTGAAGCTGTAAATAAAGAGGAAGATTATAAGCTTAAGCAAATGTTTAGCGATATATGTCATATGGAAGAAGGCAGGTTGATTTTTGATGGTGATGACAACGTAATGTTTAATGTAATGCAATATATTGTTCAAAACAATATCAAGATTCAACGAATTGAAAAGGCTGAGGCAAATCTTGAAAAGCTGTTTTTGGAGGTGGTGTCAAAATGAAAGCATTGCTCGCATTTATGAAAAAAGAATGGATGGAAGCAATTAGAAGCGGAAAATTAGTCTTCCTTATTATATTATTTACGCTATTTGGAATAATGAATCCGGCGATTGCTAAGCTTACACCATGGCTTATGAAGCAAATGTCTTCTCAGCTTGCAGAGTCAGGAATGATTATTACGAGTGTCAAAGTAGATGCTCTTACCTCTTGGACTCAGTTTTTCAAAAATCTGCCAATAGGCCTGATAGTATTTGCAATTATGTTTAGCGGTTCATTTACTAAGGAGTATCAAAGTGGAACAATGCAGCTGCTAATTACTAAAGGCTTAGCAAGATTTAAAATTTTATTTTCCAAATTGTCTATAATGGTATTATTATGGTCATTATGTTATTGGATATGTTATTTTGTCACGTTCTTTTATAATTCATATTATTGGGATAACAGTGTGGCAAATCAACTTGTAAATGCAGCAGTAACGTGGTGGCTGTTTGGATTATGGATAATGTGTTTAATTGTACTGTTTTCTACCGTTAGTAATAGTAGTGGAGCTGTAATGGCCGGAACATTTGGAATCGTAGTAGTTTCCTATATTATGGAGATGTTTCCCGGTATTAAGGAATATGTACCAACATTTCTTATGAAATCATCAAATATTGTAATTGGTATGTCAGATGCAGGCCAGTATACAAATTCAATTATTATTGTTTGTGGAATGATGGTAATTTGTTTCTTAGCAAGTATATTGCTTATAAACAAGAAGAAGATATAGAAGACGGAATTTATCATTTGATAGGGTATATATATTATACACAGTGTTGGATAATGATATATTCGTCAAAAAAAATGGAAAAATTTTATAGATTTTTTATTAAAAAAAAGAAAAACAGTTCTTTCCAAATCGTGACAAAGTGAGTTATAATCATAATGTTAAGCTGTTATATGAAACATATACAATAAAGCTTATTCATTCGTTAAATATTATAATATTCCGGTATCTTGTATTACCGGGCAATATTAGTTAAGGAGATATGATATGAAGAGAAGAGTAGTAATTACAGGTATAGGCGCTATTACTCCAATAGGAAACAATGTTGACGAGTATTGGAATGGACTTAAGGAAGGTAAGCATGGATTTGGTCCTATTACTCAGTTTGACGGAACAGATTATAAATGTAAGGTTGTTGGAGAAGTTAAGGATTTTGCTGCCAAGGATTATATGGATCCAAAGGCTGCAAGAAGAATGGCTAGATTTACTCAGTTTGCTGTTAAGGCTGCAAAGGAAGCTATGGAGGATTCAGGACTTGATATGTCTGTAGAAGATGCATACCGTGTAGGTACATGTATCGGTTCAGGTGTAGGTAGCCTTCAGGAGATAGAGGGCGCTTATGATAAGATTATTACAAAGGGACCTAGTAGAGTAAGTCCATTTGTAGTACCTATGATGATAAGCAATATTGCTGCTGGTAATGTTGCTATTATGTATGGACTTAAAGGTAAGAGTATTGATGTTGTTACAGCCTGTGCTTCCGGAACAAATAGTATCGGTGAGGCATTTAGAACAATTCAGTATGGTGATGCTGACGTAATGGTAGCAGGTGGTACAGAAGCAGCAGTTACACCAATAGGCATTTCAACATTTGATTCGCTTACGGCACTTACATCTTCAACTGATCCTGACAGATGCTCTATACCATTTGATAAGGACAGAAGCGGTTTTGTTCTTGGTGAAGGCGCCGGAATAGTAATTCTTGAGGAGTTAGAGCATGCTAAGAAGAGAGGCGCTAAGATTTACGCTGAGCTTACAGGTTATGGATGCTCAAGTGATGCGCATCATATTACAGCACCTGAGGAGTCAGGAGAAGGCCCTGCAGTAGCAATGGTAAATGCTGTAAATGACGCAGGAATATCATTAAACGATGTTCAGTATATTAATGCTCATGGAACAAGTACACATCTTAATGACCTTGTTGAAACAAGAGCTATTAAGAAGGCTTTTGGTGAGCATGCAAAGGATATAAAGATTAATTCAACTAAGTCTATGACAGGACATTTGCTTGGTGCAGCAGGAGCAATTGAATGTATCGCATGTGTTAAGACTATTGAAGAAGGATATATTCACAGAACTCGTGGCCTTATCGAGAGCGAGGAAGAGCTTGATCTTGATTACTGTAAAGAGCCTTACGAGATGAAGGTTGATTGTGCCCTTAGTAATTCACTTGGTTTTGGAGGACATAACGCTTGTATTATTATTCAGAAATATGAGGGGTAATAAAGAATGTTATTTATTAAGAAAAAAGCAAGAGACGAAGAGATGAAGGCTGCAAGATTAGTAAATGAAGATAAAGTGGATAAACCGGAGACTATCAAGTGTCCAAAATGCGGCAAAGAGGTAGATAAACAAAGAGTAGTAAAGGCAAAATACATTTGCTATGAATGTGGCTCTTATTTCAGAGTAAAAACAAAAAATAGAATTAAGATGGTTACGGATTCAAAAACATTTGAACCATGGTTTGAGGATATGCCTAAGTCTAATCCACTTGGAACAGAGGGCTATGAAGATAAGGTGGCGGCAGCACAGGAGAAAACAGGACTTAGTGAGGCCGTTACAATAGGTAAGGCACTTGTAAATGGGGAGCCTTGCGTAATTGGAGTATGTGATGCCAGATTCCTTATGAGTAGCATGGGATATGTTGTTGGAGAGAAAATTGTAAGAGCTGTTGAAAGAGCTACTAAGGAGGAGCTTCCTGTATTTATGTTCTGTTGTTCAGGAGGTGCCAGAATGCAGGAGGGTATTATTTCTCTTATGCAGATGGCTAAGACATCAGCAGCATTTAAGAAGCATTCAGAAGCAGGGCTTTTATATGTACCAATTCTAACTGATCCGACAACAGGCGGTGTAACTGCCAGCTTTGCAATGCTTGGCGATATTATTCTTGGTGAGCCTGATGCACTTATTGGTTTTGCGGGACCTAGAGTTATTAAGCAGACAATCGGCCAGGAGCTTCCTGAGGGCTTCCAGAGAGCAGAGTTTCTTGTAGAGCATGGAATTATAGATGGTATTGTAACAAGAGATAAATTAAAGGATACAATGTATCGACTTATTGTTACACATAAGAAGCAGAAGGGCTATGCAAACTTTAATACAATAGAGGCTGACAAGTTTGATATTAGTGAGGTACTTAAAGAACGACTTATCTCTTATGAACCTAAAACCCCGTGGGAGAAATTAAAGGGTGCACGTCAGATGAGCAGACCATCAGGAATGGATTATGTTAAATATATTTGTGATGACTTCTATGAGATTCATGGAGACAGAACAATGAATGATGACAAAGCCATTGTTGGAGGTATAGGACATATTGATGGACAACCTGTTACAATAATTTCGCAGGTTAAGGGTGCAAATAGTTCAGAGTGTATATCAAGAAACTTTGGTATGCCGCTTCCTGATGGTTATAGAAAAGCATTAAGACTTATGAAACAGGCTGAAAAGTTTGGAAGACCAATTATTACATTTGTTAATACTCCTGGTGCGTTCTGTGGTCTTGAGGCAGAGGAACGTGGAATGGGTGAGGCTATTGCTCGTAATTTATATGAAATGTCAGCTCTAAAGGTTCCTGTTCTTGCAATATTAATTGGAGAAGGTGGCAGTGGCGGTGCACTTGCACTTGCTGTTGGTAATGAAGTATGGATGCTTGAGAATGCAACATACTCTATTCTTTCACCGGAAGGATATGCTTCTATATTATGGAAGGATAGCAGCAGAGCAGAAGAGGCAGCAGAGGTAATGAAGATTACTGCTCAGGATCTTGAGAAGCTCAAGGTAATAGAAAAGGTTATTCCTGAATATGGTGGTGCAGATGCTGCATCTGTTCCATATATTGGAGAATTCCTTAAGATTAATATAAAAGAATTTCTGAAGAAGTTTGATAATATGTCTCCTGATGAAATTGCAGAAGACAGATATAGCAGATTCAGAAAAATGTAATATAATAGTATATAAAGACAGTAAGGTGCACTATGTATTAGTGCACCTTACTATTTTCTAAGTTATATGGAATGGTTACAACAGCCTCATACCTGTCCTTCTCAATAAAGGTTGTAAAGGTACCATAATAACGTGATGTAATTCGTTCAACATTCTTTAATCCATATCCATGATGAAGATTTTCGCTTCTTGTATAGAAATTATTTTTTCCCGGTGGAAGGGAATTTGATATATAAATAATAAGATTTCCCCGTTCTGTAGTAATGTTTACTGAAATATCTTTAGGAGCTGATTGCTTCTTGCATGACTCATAGCTATTATCAAGGAGATTACCTAGAATAACACAAAGGTCATATTCATTTATTGAAATCAGATTTTTATCAACCTTAAGATTTAGCTTTAGTGTAATATTATCTTCGGCTGTGAGTGAAATGTAATTATTGAGAAAAGCATCAATTACCAGTATACCTGTATTAATCTGGCTTACCGTGTTATCGAGGTCTTTAATTGCGTCAGACAAATATTCGCGAAGCTCTGACGCCTTGCTATCATATTCATTCTTGCCATTATCAAGGCTATCTAAATAATTTTGAATAATAAACAGATGCTTCTTTGTATCATGTACTATGCTTCTTGTGTTTCTATAA
The DNA here is from genome assembly GCA_016296785.1 of Coprococcus sp. GTDB lineage: Bacteria > Bacillota > Clostridia > Lachnospirales > Lachnospiraceae > Coprococcus. The sequence continues at coordinate 7,474 of JAEDHX010000027.1, forward strand.
GCTGTTGAAAGCTGAATATATTTTGTCTCTTGAAAATTTTCCTGTTGAACAAGCTGTTTATTTTCTGCCGAAAGCTTCTTAGACAATAAGACATAATCAAATAACAGGAAATTAACAACATTAATTACAAACAACGATAGTATGGTAAATAACTGATATATATACATTCCTGCAAATTTAATATCAACAAGATCAATTACAAAAAACAGCATAATGGGAGATAATACAGGTATTACCATAACTAATATGCTGTATTTTATGGAGTATGCAAGCTTATGACGCTTAACTATATGTACAACAATTAGAACAAAACAAAGAGTAAGCAGCTTGGCAAAGCAGGTAAATATGGTTTCCATATTTTCTGACTGCGCAATTGTTGAGTACTTCTGGGAAGCAGGAATTGTTATATAAACTATATTCTCTGCCAGGAGTGCAAGAGCCTCAAAGGAAATAGCAACAAACAGCCTGTTTCTCAAAGTTGATTTATATAGCAGCGCTATAAGAAATGTGAGAAGTGTTGCCCAAATAGTAAGTGCAACCTGGTTATAAAAACCGGATGAGAAATTAATAACATATGGCTCTGCAGATAAAAGAAATTGCATCGCAGCATATGCACTAATATGTAAAATAACAGGCCCCCTTCTGTTATTTGATCCAAAAAGTCCAATAAAATAGAGTGCCACTGTTACACTGTCAAGTATTCCATTTATTATAAAAAATAATATCTCCATCTCTTACCCCGTATTTCTAATGGTATAACGTTAGAATTCCTCTTGAAAAAATAGCTCGTATATTCTTCTCCTGCCTTCTGCTTATCGGTATGATATCACCATTATCAAGGACAAGCTCCTTTTGTTTGACAAAATGAACATGAAGAAGATTTATTAGTATTCCACGATATGGTGAAACAAAGGAGTGGGCTTTTAGACGTTTCTCTTCATCAGAAAGAAGCCCCTTACCAAAGTAGTCATTATTAGTAGTTGTATAATGTAATGTACCATTATTAGCACTTGAGGTCTTTATTGAGATTATATCCTTTATTGGAATTGCAACAGAAGAATTATCAACATCAATAACTATAATATTATCTCTTCCCTCATTTATCTGACTGATAAGTCCTGTCATAAGATTGCAAAAGGCATTATAATAAATCGGTTTTGTAAGGTAATTAAAGGCCTGTACATTGAAACTATCCTGCATATATTCAGGATAATTACTAATAAATACAATCTTTACCGTTGAATCAGGAATATTACGAACTGACCTTGCAATATCAAGTCCGGATTTGCCGGGCATTTCTACATCAAGAAACAATATGTCATATTTGCCGGCTGTTATATAGGTTTTAGCTAAATCCTTACCGGATTTGTATTCATCAATATTAAAACTTACTTCATATTCCATGTCATATTTCTCAAGTAAGGAGCGTATATGAGCAATCTCCCTGTTTTCATCATCACAGATGGCAACATTAAAAACCATAAGAGTTATTCCTTTCTTTTCCTTATATTAATAAGCAATTGAATAAGCTGCATTATAAATACTATAATAACACATAATTCTAATGTTATATAATATTTTGTTGCCTTAAGAAAATAACATAAAATAAACATCAATACCAGTAAGGCAGAAATAATTAACGAGCAAAGCTTCATTTTACTTCTACGTTCATTGCTTAGTGGTTTAGCCGGTGTGCTTACGGGAGAAAGAATAACAATTACAGATATAATACAAATAAAGCTAACCCCCATAGTAATGGCATAGATGCAGGAATATATAATGCTCCGGCAAGAATTGCAAAGTAGAGTATATAAGACATAATAGTACACATAAGCGGAGTAGGTGCATGATATCCGCCGGCATATCTTCTTAAGAAAGAAAATGCAAATAAAAAAGTAATTGTAATACCTATCTGGTGGAGTAATAATCCGATAAGAATTATAAGGACATCATATTTTATTTGAGATACAACGTAGTCAAGACAATATTCATATATCTCTGTTTCATCCTGATTTATATAACCCTGCTCTGATAATGAACTGCTTATAGCATCACTTATTTTTTGCATAATATTCCCTCTGTAATTATGAAATAATGTATTACATTAAAAATAACGCGACACATGTAGATATACTTATGTCTTATTATAGTGTAATAATTGGCCTATTTTTTAAAAAATTTTTAAACGGTCATATTTTGGGGTTAAGCGGTCAATCATTTACCGCTTAACCCCAAAATATGACCGCTTAAAATTAATTTCAATAAATAGGAACAAAATATGATAGTATTTGAGTATGAGAATTACGGAAGGGAGAATATGATATGAAAGGTATAATTAGTAAATTTGTTAAAAAGCATTATGCAGCAATACTCAGTTTTGTATCTTTGATTGCACCTGTTGCAGTCTATTCCTGCAGAGGTAAATTATATGAGCCAAAGGAGCCTGTAGGGCTAGAGTCATTTGCAAAGACTCATAAGTAAGATGTCAATTCCGGATTACCGGATGACATATAAAGTATTTATATTTTATCATTTCCAAAAATATAAATAATTAATAATCAATTCTATGAGGGATGCATCTACACTATCGGATGCATCCCTTTCTCTCTGCCAATAATCAGGAATCGATATTATATACAGCTGTCTTGTGGCGCTTGCCTGCTAACGTTTACTTGATAAAAAATGTAGCGTCCTTAGAACTTTACATAGATGTGAAAATAATGTATATTATATTTGGTAAACAATAGACAAATTCTAGTAAAATGTTTATAATTTGACACAATGCACCTGTTTAATCATTGTGAGGTGTATATTGTATTTTGAAGTATAACTTAGATAAGGAGTAAATAAATATGGCAATAAGAATTATGGGTACGGGAAGCTGTCTCGCTAAGAAAATAGTTTCAAATGATGAGCTTGCTAAGTATGTTGATACATCGGATGAATGGATTTCATCAAGAACAGGAATAAAGAACAGAAGAATCGCTGTTGATGAGACGACAACAAGTATGGCCACTGGTGCAGCAAGAAATGCTCTTGATATGGCAGGTAAGGCAGCTGAAGAGGTTGAATTAATAATAGTAGCAACTGTTACACCGGACTATTATACTCCAAGTGTAGCCTGTAAGGTTCAGGCTGAGTTAGGCTCAGATAAGGCGATAGCATTTGATGTAAATGCCGCATGTTCAGGATTTGTATTTGCACTTAATGTTGCAAAGATGTATATAGAAACAGGCTTTTGCAAAAATGCTCTTGTAATTGGTGCTGAGACTCTGTCTAAGATTCTTGATTGGGATGACAGAGGCACATGTGTACTATTTGGAGATGGTGCCGGTGCTGCATATATTGAAGAGTCAGATAAGGGAATAATAAGTGTTGTTCAGGGTTCTATAGGTAAGAAAGGAATGGTTCTTAACTGCTCTGACAGAAAGACAAATAATGTATTCCTAAATAAACCTGTTGAGACTGATTATCTGCATATGGACGGTCAGGAGGTTTATAAATTTGCTGTAAGACAGTGCCCAAAATGTCTTATTGAGGCACTTGATAAAGCCGGAATGAGTGCAGAGGAAATTGATTATTTTGTTCTTCATCAGGCAAATGTTAGAATTATCGAATCAGTTGCCAAGCGTCTTAATGCGCCAATGGAGAAATTTCCAATGACACTTGATTATACAGGAAATATGTCTGCAGCAAGTGTACCTGTGATGCTTGACCAGTTAGCAAGAGAAGGCGGACTTAAACGCGGTGACAGGATTGCAATGTCTGCATTTGGTGCAGGACTTACATATGGTGCAGTTGTTCTTGAATGGTAGAATATTCAGTTTATGAGGTGTTTATGAATAAAGCAAGAAAAGGTCTTGTTATATGGCTTGCAGCATGCATTATACTTTCATTTTCAATAAGGGCAGATGTGTTATCTGCGAAAGCGGCAAATATTAGAATTGATAAGCAGAATGTCAGACTTGAGCAGGGAGAAGTAATATGGCTCTATATTATTGGAACTTCAAAAAAAGCATCATTTAAAAGCAGTAATCCGCAGGTAGCTTCTGTTTCCAGAAATGGACGTGTAAAAGCAAAGAAGCCTGGAAGAACAATTATTACTGCTACGATAAAGGGAATAGAATATAAGAGCAAAATTACTGTAAAGAAGAAGGTCTACAGATATGCCGGCAGTGCCACTAAGAGTGTGGATGCAGGTGAGTATTCTCTAAATAATGTGCATAAGGGAGTGGCTACTTATTATAATAAGTCTGCCGGTGGTATGGCATGCCTTGATTATCTTGAGGAAGCATTTTATACGGTTGCAATGAATAAGGAAGATTACTTAAATGGTCTTGCAGGAGCTTATATAAAGATTACTGATGAACAAGGTCATAGTGTAAAGGCGTTTGTAACTGATATGCTTCCGGGAGGAGAAAAGGGCGATATTGATTTAACAAGGAAAACCTTTGCCAAGATTGAGCCATTAGAAACAGGAAGGATGAGTGTCAGCTGGAAGATTATTCCGACTCAGACAACAAGACCTATATGCTATGAATGGAACAAGAATAGCACAAAGTATTGGTGGGCTGTTCAGATAAGAAATGGCAGATATCCAATTAAAAAGGTTGAATGCTATGATAGGACTACAAAGAAGTATGTAGAGCTTGAAAGACAGGATTATAACTATTTTACCATGCCTTCCGGTGTTTATTTGGGAGGCGGACCATATAAATTCAGGGTAACAGATTTCTATGGTCATGTTTTAGTTGATAGAGGAATTAGAATGAACAAAACAGGAAGACCTGTTGATGGAAAAAACAATTTCCCATATTAGAAATAAAAACCCATGAGATATCAATATGTATCTCATGGGTTTTTATTTCTATATTCTATCGTCAAGCTTCACGTATTCACATGGTTTTACAAGACTGGTATATGATGGTCGCATTATTTTGTATTTGTTAATAAGCTCCTCTAGACGATGTGCACTCCAGCCAACTACGCGTGCTATTGCAAATAGTGGTGTGAACAGTTCATGTGGTATCTTAAGCATCTTATATAAGAGACCGCTGTAGAAGTCGATGTTCATGCTTACTCCCTTATATATCTCGCGCTCTTCTGAAATAATCTTTGGTGCAAGCTCTTCAATCAGCTCATAAAGCTCAAATTCCTCATGCATATTCTTCTCAGCTGCAAGGTGCTTTACATATTCCTTAAATACCAGTGCTCGAGGGTCTGAAATGGAGTAAACAGGATGTCCCATTCCATATACTATTCCTGAATTATCAAATGCCTCGCCTTTAACAATTTTTCTAAGATATTCGGATACCTCGTCACGATTAGTAACATCATTTACATTATGTCGGATGTTCTTCATCATCTCCATAACCTTGTAATCACCGCCACCGTTAAGTGGGCCTTTAAGAGAACATAGTGCTGCAGTCATTGTAGCATATGTATCAGAACCTGATGAGGTAACAATACGTGTTGTAAATGTTGAATTGCTTCCACCACCATGCTCCATATGAAGTACAAGTGCCAGATCAAGAACTCTTGCCTCTAGCTGCGTGTATTTCCTATCAGATCTAAGTGTACTAAGAATATTCTCTGCAAATGATAGCTCCGGGTCAGGCTTATGAATATAACAGCTTCTGCCGAGTCCGTAATGGCTATAGCCATGGTACGAATACACAGCAAGTCGAGGGAACATACTTATAAGGGTTATGCATTGCTGAAGGACATTATCGAGATTGTTATCAGATTCCTTCTTATCATATGATCCAAGTGCAAGAATACTCTTTGCCATATTTGAAACTATATCCTTAGTAGGATTCTTCATAATTACATCCTGAATAAAATGAGAAGGAAGGTTGTAGCTAATATTAAGTACCTTCTTAAAATTACTTAGCTCATCTTTATTTGGAAGCACACCAAAAAGCAGTAGATAAGTACATTCCTCAAAGCCAAAGCGTTCTTCAGAAGTAAAGCCTTTAATTAAATCTCTGATTTCATATCCGCGATAATAGAGCTCACCGTCACAAGGAATGTGTACACCATCCTTTTCCTCATAGGACTTGATATATGAAATATTAGTAAGTCCTGCATTTATCCCAACACCATTAATATTACGGAGACCTCTTTTAACACCATATTTTTCATAAAGTTCATTATCAATGTGGGCATTTTCAATACATAAATCAAGATGTTTTTTTGTAAATCCACTTATATTATTAATTGACATATTACATTCCTCCGTTCATTAGTATTGCTTATTGATTATCGCATTTTTTTGAATAATATGCAAATATAAATATTCCTTAAGAAGATACTCGACTTTATTTACAATATGAATTACAATAATAGCATAGGCATAAACTATGCAGTAATATGTATAGCTTTTAATATAGGGGGTTTATATGTCAGGGGATAGTAGCAATAGAGATATCAAAGCAAATTCACCAAAGAAAAATATAAAACTAAATCAGGCTACTGTAGCTAAACGACCGGCAGGTATAAGGCCTAGTGCTACAAGGTCTGCAGCTACAAGACTGACCGGTACTAAGTCCGCGGGAACAAGGCAGGCAGCTACAAGACCGACGAGTGTAAGATATTCAGGTTCGGGACAGGCGGGCACGAGAGCGGCAGGTACGGGACCTAATGGCACGAGATCTGCCGGTGCAGGAAATACAAGAAACAGAGCGGCAGTAGCCAGAAAGAGAAGAAGGCGGAATACACTTATTTCGCTATTGCCGGCTATAATTATTGGTATTATTCTTGCGTTAATTGTTTCATCTATCATTAAAAGCAGCATGCTTAAGGTAGAGATTGTCAATTATGAATACTCTTTAGGTACAACCTTTGACATTAATAATTATGTTAAACCCGTAAAGGATAATGTTCATATAGAATTTGATGATAGCGAGTTTAGTCCTACAGATATTGGTACCTATAAGATTAAATATAAGGTAGTAAAAGGGAAGCTTTCTAAGAAAAGGAGGCTTAAGCTATCGGTTATTGATGATACAATTCCTCAGATAAATGGATATGATGAGATTGCCATTGTTGTCGGAGAGGAATGTGATTATTCTGAATATTTTGATGTTATTGATGCAGATCCTGATATTAGTAGCAAAATTACGGCAGGTACTGATATAGATACATCAATACCCGGCAGATATAAAGTAGTGCTTAGTGTAACAGATTGGTATAATAATACTGCCATAAAAGAAATCGTTGTAAACGTATATGATGTAGAAGGAGAGGCAGTATATGCAGCGAAGGCACTTCGTCGGTATAAGCTTGATATGGGCGTAGCGACAGATGTTGAGAAGATTTATGTATATGCTGAGGATACTAACAGTAGTTCAAGATATGCACTTGTAAATAATCTTTTATATTATATAGATGATGATGGCAAGTGTAAGCAATATTCCTATGATGAGGGAGATAGTAAGTCACTTGAGAAATACCAGCAGCTTGTTGATACTGTAAAAGATGGAGGAACTTTTATTAGTATCGATGAGGTCTACGGATTTAGATAAAAGGAGAGGGTAAAGACATGATATGTCCAAGTTGTAAATCAGATATTCAAGATGGAGTTTCAAAATGTCCACATTGTGGATTAATTGTTAATGCGGGAGGTCATCGTAACCAAAGAAGCGATTATGAACGACAGATGGAAGAGTATAATCGCAAAATGGAAGAATATAATCGTCAGATGGAGGCATACCGCAGACAACAGCAGATGCAGGGCCAGCCAAATAACCAGATGAATCAGGCACAGGGCCAGCCAAACAGCAGGATGAATCAACCGCAGGGCCAGCCAAACAGCAGGATGAATCAACCGCAGGGCCAGCCAAATAACCAGATGAATCAACCGCAGGGTCAGAATATGGCATATAACCAGATGAACCGGGCACAGGGTCAGAATATGGCATATAATCAGATGAACCGGGCACAGGGTCAGAATATGGCATATAATCAGATGAATCAGATGCCGGGTCGTAATATGCCACCTCGCCAGATGAATCAGATACAGAGTCCGCCTAAGAAGAGCAATGGACCAATGATTGCTATTTTATGTACGGTAGCAGCTGTATTGGTATTATCGATAGTGTTAATTGCAGTATTTCTTGGAGGAGATAAACCATCAAAAACATCTTCTACAGAAAATAGTTCATCAACTGAGTATGGTTCGTCAACAGATTATGTATCATCTGAATATACAACAGAGGTAAGTACGGAGCCAATCACTAATGAAATCAACGAAGCATATGCAGATTGCACGGTTATGATATATATGATTGGTTCTAATCTTGAAAGCGGAGATTCATATAATAACTATGGCATATATGCAAATGATGGTGGAAATGCAACCTACGACCTTGACCAGATTACTAACGCGGATGTAGGCGATAATGTTAATGTTATTTTGGAGACCGGTGGAACTGACTACTGGGTAAATGATTATGGTATGGAAGGTAATCATGTTCAGCGTTTTGAATTATCTAATCACCAATATATTGAAAAGGATGATTTAGGTAACATATGCATGTGCCATGAGAATGTTCTTGAGGACTTCCTTTTATGGGGCAAGGAGAATTATCCTGCAAATAAATACATATTAATCTATTGGGATCATGGATGTGGATATACAACGGCATCATTTGGAAGCGATACAAGTAAAGATGAGAATGATGTTCTTCAGATAAGCGATATGGCAACAGCGATGAAAAATAGCGGTATTTTCTTTGATATTACAATCTTCAATGCATGTCTTATGGGAAGTGTTGAGATGGCAAGCGAGATTAGTCCATATAGTCAGTATATGATTGCTTCTGAAGAGGTTATATATACTTTTGGATATTATTATACGGATTGGCTTACCGAATTATCGAAGAATCCAAGCATTTCTTCTTATGATCTTGGTGCGATGATTATTGATGATTTTGAGAGTCAATACAATTTCTATAATGAATACTATAGTAACAGCTATGGCAATAGTGATGTATCAAATTACTATACCTATGAGCTTGCGCTTATTGATACGAAGGAGGCAGCAGAGGTTGTAGATGACTTGTCTGTTATGTTTGAAAATGCGGATAAGGAATTATATGACTATAAGCTGACGGATTTCCTTACGGCTAGAGGAAATTGTGGTGATTTTAGTGGGACTCATTCAGCAGATATAGTTGAGTTCTGTAATAACTATCGTGTTGAAGGCTATGATAAGGTTATAAAGAGCGTAGAGGAGAGTATTATCTATAAGAAATCTAATATACCATATGCTAATGGCCTTTCCTTCTATTGTCCTGAGGGAAATGAGGAAGGCTGCTATTACTATTCATATGATGGAAGAATAAATCTTCTTGGAATGCAATATGACCAGTCATGTATACAGTTTTATGATGATGTATTAAGTGCATATGCAGGATATGCATGTAGTGATGATATTTCAAAGCTGGGAATGGATTCATATTATAATGTACAGCTTGTTGAAGCATATGACGATACATATACGGAGTATGCAGATAGTTCTGACTATAACCTTGATTACTACTATGATAATGGAAAATATATCCTCGACTTAGGTTCAGACTTTGAATATGTAAGCTTCTTAGAGCAGAGAGTTGGTTATGATTATAAGGATAACACTGCGATCGTATTAGGAAGTGATTTTAATGTTGTAAGCTGGGATAATTCCGGCAAGGTGGACGTTACTTTCCCTGATAAATGGTTATGTGTGGACGGACAGATTGTATGTTATGTAGTTACTGACCATGTTACATATGATGATGGTTCTGTTGCGATGACTGGTGTTGTACCATTTATATTTACAGATGATAATACAAGACTGTACGGAATGGTAATTAATTGGGATAGTACAAATGGTGTTACTGTTAAGGGTTATACTGAAATTGACATGAAGACACTTACATTTGTTGATTCATATACATATTCAATGTATGAAGGAATGGAAATAACGTTCTGTTATGGAATGGTTGAGCATGAAGGAAACCAGTTGAAGGAAGAAACAACACAGTTTGTAAGCTTAGGAAATGTTCATAGCTATGACGGTTATGGTTTCTCAATTGGATATGCTGATATTAATGAGTTTAGACCATTGCTTGGAGAATATAAGGATACAGCAAAGGGTTATTCATATATGAAGGTATATGATGTATTCGGTAAGGAATATACAACAGACTTGGTACCTGAAGAGTAATTCACATATAGTTATATATTAATTTGGGGGCAAATGGTATTGAATAATACAGAGCTATTTCTTGATAAATATAAGCAGCTTGAGAATATTGCATTAAATGAATATAAATTCCCTCCTGACGGCTCGGCAGTAGCAAAGCTAGAGAAAAAGAGTGAATTTAAGGATATAAGATATGAGCTGAATTATTGCAGGGAGGTAAGGAATCTTCTGCAGCATAATCAGAGACTGGATGAGGAATTTCCTGTTGAGCCTAGTATAAAGATGATAGAGCTTCTTGATATGGTTATAGACAGGATAAAGAATCCTGTAAGATGCTGTGATGTGGGGATTCCCTATAGTCAGCTGTTATGGAGAACGCCGGACGATTTAGTTATGCCTACAATAAGAATTATGAATGATAGAAATATATCACATGTACCAATATTAGAGGGTAGACGTGTTGTCGGCGATTTTAGTGATAATTGTGTATTTCCATTTTTGCTTGGAGATGCAGGAGTAAGTCTTGACGATAAAACAAGATTCAGAGATCTTGATAAGTATCTCGATTTAAATTCACATCCGTCGGAGGTATTTAAATTTGTACCGGCAGATATGAAGCTCTCTTATGTTGAGAAGCTATATGAAGAGGCAAGAAATAATCATGAACGAATAGGACTTGTCTTTTTAACAGAGAATGGAAAGCCTGATGAAAGGCTGCTGGGGGTTCTTACATCCTGGCTTATAGTAGGAAAATAAAATTATAAATTATGGGGTATATAGTAGGAAGGAGAAGTATACATGATAAGAGATTTATCACAATCTAATTTTTCAGAATGCACAATGCATTTAGCTAAGCAGATTACGCCTCTATCTAATATTTCAAGTAAGCTAAGTGCAGCAATTTCTGCTGAAGGTGGTACAGAATTTGTAGATGAGTATATGAAATCGCAGTATAGCCAATTAAGTAGCTTAATTAGTCAAAGAAAATCAAATGTTATTGATTATCAGATTACTTTAGGAAAAAAGGGCGTTTATATATCGAATGATGATAAGAACGGGGCAGCAAAATTAGAAGCATCTTTAGGAGAGATGTCAACATCTTCTGATTTAGTTCACTCAATGAGACAATCAATTGTCTCATGCATTTCATCATTAACGGGTCCGGATGCTTCAGTTGAAGGATTAATAGGAGTATTACCCGAGGATCGTGTAAATGAGATAAAAAATGGCAATTTGTTTATGTCGGAGGATTGTAAGTACTTATACTACAACGGATACGAGTATGAGATATATGACCCATATAAGGAACATAACAATATAACAGGTCCAACTATAGGAAGACTGGAGGAATGGGAAACTGTTCATGTTAAATCATATGATGAAACAACCTGGGATTGGTGGGGGGCTATTGCCAACCTTAATAATATGTCTAGTGATGATTATGCAGGTGCAATGGTTGATAATAATAGCAAGGCTTTGAATAATTTTGATGCTGTCTTTAGCGTTATCAAATTTATTGGCAATGCGAAGCAGGATGTTTCTATAGAAGTGAACTTCCAGCAGAATCAGTATGGAGACCGTAGAGTAATAATTGGTGTTGATAATAGTACCTATAAGCAAATGTATAATAACAATGCAGGCAATACAATAAGTCGTCTTGATATGTGTGGTGATGGTGCCGCAAAGCTTATGTGGAGTCGTGCAGCAGCTGAATATTATTCAGAACAGACAGGTAATCCTGTAAATACATTTAAGTATAATTATGATATTGAAACAACTATTGATGAAGGTCATAAGGACCAAAAGTATACCTCAACCATATCTTTTGATGAAAATGGTGCTATGACAGAATCAATTTTGTTATTACCAAATGATAAAGTAGTAATTCGTGAGGAAGGTTCATTTTTAGGAATTACCGGTAAGGATGTATATACAATTAAGCTTAACAGCGTGTCAGTAGTACCTGAACAATACAGCAATTTGTTTAGACAAGGTCTTAATAATGGATTTGATTAATATTTGCTGTAGTAATTATGCAACAGGCTGATTATGGGGAGGTAATTTATGACTAAGTGGGAATTAATTGAAAAATACAATTATTATGTAAGAAAAAGAGAATGCTTTAAAGCAAAGGTACAGGCAAATGCATCATTAAAGCAGTCGGTTGTATCAGAGTATGCAACACTTACGAGCAATATGAATTCATTAGCAGCATATGAGGATTGTTCTGTACTATTTGGTGAATTATATACAAAGAATAAAGAAATGTTTTCGTCTTCGGAGGCTTCTCGTATAGCCGGTATTTTCGATAGTATAGATGGACATTTAAATGGGGTTATTGCCTCATGTCAGCAGTCCATTAATTATTATGATGCGGAAATCAGGCGAATTGAAGAAGAGGAAAGAGAAGAAGAGCGAAGAAAAGAAGAAGAGCGAAGAAAAGAAGAGAATGCAGGTTCATAGGGGGGGATATTGAATGTTAAAGGTTGAAAATGACTATTATAGTTTAGTAGCTGAGGACTATTTATCGGAGATTGCTAAAATTGAAAGTAGTCTTGAGAGCTTTAAGGCTCTATGTGATGCATTATATGCTGTAAACAATTTTGGTTCATGTCTCCAAGAGGTTATGCAGGAAATGTATATTAATTTCTATGAAGCATCAAAAGAAAAGCTTAATACTCTTTGGACACAGGCACAGAGCATACAGGAAGAGTTTACAACTAATATTGTTGACCACGATAAAATGTAGGAGGTAGGATGAATGGGTGACCATAATATAAACTATTTGATAGTTAATGGAATTGCAGTAAAGATTAGTGAAATTGCTAATGATATTAATTATGCATACAATGCGATGAGTCATAGTAATCCTAATACAAAAAATGCGGGGTTATTTGCTGATAAATTCAATGAATTGAGGAACGAAACAGATCAGATGGCATCTGATATGAAGGTATTTATTGAACAATATGCAGAAATGATAATTAAGGTTTCTCAGAATTATTCAGTATTAGATCAGCAGATCGCAAATATTGTTAATAAATAGAAATATTAATGCTAATAGTGATAATAGTTTGCTTTGTTACATTATCTTAAGAATAAAGCAGGTTTATTTGGAATGACAAAAACAGGCATATATGAAATAGGTTCATATATGCCTGTTTTTATACAATACAATTATGATAATGGTGGTCTTCTAAGCTGATTATCAAGATCAGTATTATCAATTACTCTTGTTTTTGTATTCTTTATCTTTTCACTACGTCTGCGAGAATTTCTCTTATGTATATGCTTAATAAGAGCAATAATAAGTATTAATATTAATCCAATACTGATAAGTACAACAGATAATCCATATGTATCAAATACTTTATCAATTATGTTGTAATTACTCTTCTTCCATGTGTCACTTCCTTCAAGCTCAGTTTGTATATTAGCTATAGAATATTCTGTTCCCTGACATTCAGGAATTCCGGGAAGCCATGTATTATCAGGAACGAGAGATGTTGGTTTCTTTGATGCAGCTTCAGAAGTTATATTAAAGTAATCGTAGGTAAGGACATCCTTGCCTGTTGTAGTCTCCGGATCATCTAATGACAGACTGACTATATACCAATTGCCATTAAGATATACTTCGTTCCAGGCCTCAATAATGTTAGTAGAAACCTCATCCTTATTCTCATCTTCAAGAACATAATCGCCTTCAACATATATACAAGGTATGCCAAGCTCATCCAATATAGCCTTATATGCCTTAGCATATGCAGAAGAAAGTCCGCTTTTATACTTAGAGTTAAATATACCATCAGCAGTAAAAGCCCATATATTCTCCTCGGTCTTCTCCAATATATCATTTCGGAAATAAACATCCTCGATAATTGCATTATGTATAAGATATGCCTTGATATGATCAGGCAATGCTTCATCAATAGATGTTGCATAATTGCCAACCGTAATGTTTAGGTTATTCTTTGCAACTTCTCTTGATGTACCATTTGCATACATATTGTAGCACTTTATTGTAACAAGATAATAGGTAAGACCGGACTCTGTCGTGCTAGACTGATATAGAAAGTCATTTGACATCCAAAAATACTCAGGATGATCTGCCAGGACAGCATTTATTACCTGTTCAAGTCCTTTGTCACCGATAACATCCCAATCCTTCTTAGAAACAGATAAAACAAATGCAATATAATAATTGCCATCGTTATACTCACCATTTGTATTGGAATTATGAAAATTAGATGCAGCATTATTAATTTGATTATATACATTTCTATATGCAATATTATCAAACTGATCATAGTAAAATGTGCTTGCATCTATTGTAGTTGTTTCCTCTGAATCAGATGATTGTTCGGTTTCAGCCAATGAAGTAATGCCAAAAGAGAACAATAGCAGTATAGTAGAAATTAATAGAAATATTCTTTTCATCTTACATACTCCTCCTTTAAAAATAATCCCCATAAATATATAAAAATATGATATCACATTTGATGAAATTATTCCAGTAAAACAGTTTATTCAGATGAAACAATATGGTATTATTATGAGAAAGTACAAAAATCTGAAGAAGGGGGCTCATATTATATGGCTAGCTGCGATTTGTGTGCACATTATGTATATGATGAGGAAGAGGATTTCTATGAGTGCATGGTTAATATGGATGAAGATGACTACGCAAGATTCATAACAAGCTCGTATGAGAGCTGTCCATATTTTCAATTAGATGATGAATACAAGATAGTAAGAAAGCAAATGTAAATACGACATTATTTGATTAATAACATTCGTTGACACACATGATTTGTAGGTGGTAGAATAATTATATTAAGTAATACATACAGGGGGGACCGTATAATGAAAATTACAGAGATTAAAGCAAAGGTTAACACAATGGAGGATATTAAGACATTTGTTACATACCTTAACCAGTTTTCCGGTGATGTAGATGTATCTTCAGCACAGTATGTTGTAGATGGAAAGTCAATTTTAGGTGTGTTTAGTCTTGATTTGGAGAAACCGCTTACTGTTAAATTTCATGGTGAGATTCCTTCAGAGCTTGAAGAAAAGCTTGCACCATTTATTGTTAATGCTTAATATTTTGAATTACAGAAGTCATAACAGAGTCTTTTGATTTTGTTATGACTTCTTGTGTATAGGGGTGATTATATGATATATGAGGAAAAAACAGGTCTTGAGTACCATATTAAGTTAAATAAAGATATGGTTGGCAAATATGTCATCCTTCCGGGAGACCCAAAACGTTGTGAAAAAATAGCTGCTTATCTCGAAAATGCAGAGAAAGTTGCAGATAATAGAGAGTTTGTAACTTATACAGGATATCTGGACGGAATAAAGGTAAGTGTTACATCAACAGGTATAGGTGGTCCATCTGCTGCAATAGCACTTGAAGAGCTTGTCAATTGTGGAGCGGACACATTTATCAGAGTAGGAACCTGTGGTGGCATGCAGACAGAAGTTATTGGCGGAGATATTGTAATTGCAACCGGTGCGATTCGTATGGAGGGAACCTCAAAGGAATATGCGCCTATAGAATTTCCGGCCATTGCTAATCTTGAGGTTGTAAATGCCTTGTGTAGTTCAGCAGACAGTCTTGGAATTCGTTACCATACAGGCGTAGTTCAAAGTAAGGACTCCTTCTATGGACAGCATTCGCCAGAATCAAAGCCGGTAGGGTATGAACTTAAGAATAAATGGGAGGCATGGAAACAGATGGGATGCCTCGCATCTGAGATGGAATCGGCAGCTCTATTTATTGTTGGAAGCTCGCTTGGTGTAAAAGTAGGAGCATGTTATCTTGTTGTCGGTAATCAGGAGCGAGCTGCTATGGGTCTTGATAACCCTGAAGCCCACGATACAGACCTTGCCGTGAGGTTAGCTATTGAAGGAATAAGAAAAATTAGCCGGAATTAGCCACGGGGACAGGTCCCTTGGCAAAAAATTAGCCATGGGGACAGGTCCAATAACGTTTAGTTAAGCTATTTTCAAAAATATTTCAA
>JAEDHX010000088.1 GCA_016296785.1 Coprococcus sp.
GTAAGGTATTCACAATGAATGAAGAAAACCTTAACAGATATGTTGAATCACTTGGAACAACTCTTGGAGAGGCACTATTAACACCTACTAAGATATATGTCAAGGCGTTAAAAGCAGTTAAGGATAGCGGAGTAACAGTTAAGGGCTGCAGCCATATTACAGGCGGTGGATTTTATGAGAATATTCCTAGAATGCTTCCTGATAATGTAAGGGCAGTAGTGAAGCTTGATTCATTTAAGGTACTTCCAATATTCAACCTTATTCAGACATCAGGTAAGATTAAGGATGAAATGATGTATAACACATTTAACATGGGACTTGGAATGGTACTTGCTGTTGATGAAGCCGATGTTAAAAAGACTATGGAAGCATTAAATAAAGCTGGTGAGACATGCTATGAAATCGGCGAAGTAGTAGCTGGAGAAAAGGGCGTTGACTTAGTATGAAGATAGCAGTTTTAGTATCAGGAGGCGGCACAAATTTGCAGGCTATAATTGATGCAATTGCTTCCGGTAAGATTACAAATACAGAAATAGCACTTGTTATTTCTAATAAAGAAGGAGCATATGCATTAGAGAGAGCTAAAAATGCCGGAATAGAAGGCAGGTTCATAAGCCCTAAGCAGTATACAGACAAGGAAGCATATTCACAGGATATGATTAAGATTATTAAGGATGCGGGATGCGAATTAATTGTACTTGCAGGGTTCTTAGTAGTACTTCCTGAAAGCTTTGTTAATGCATTTGAAGGCAAGATTATTAATATCCATCCGTCATTGATTCCAAGCTTTTGTGGAGACGGATTTTACGGCCTTAAGGTTCACGAAAAGGCATTAGAACGTGGTGTTAAGGTCACAGGTGCTACAGTTCACTATGTAGATAGTGGGACTGATACAGGTCCAATTATTAATCAGAAGGCTGTATATGTTAAGCCTTCTGATACACCGGAAATTTTACAGAAGAGAGTAATGGAAGAGGCTGAGTGGATTATATTGCCACAGGCTATTGATGATATTGCGAATCATAGAATATAAGATTGATTTGATGATTGGTTGACATAATGTATACTCAAGGAGAATGTTATGAAGGTTTTGATAGTAGGCGGCGGCGGACGTGAGCATGCAATTGCAATGGCCGTTAGTAAGAGCAAAAGAGTAGATAAAATATATTGTGCTCCGGGTAATGCCGGAATTGCTGATATAGCTGAGTGTGTGCCAATCGGTGTTATGGAATTTGATAAGCTTACTGATTTTGCACTTAAGGAAAAAATTGACCTTACTGTTGTTGCACCAGACGATCCGTTAGTTGCAGGGGCAGTTGACGTATTTGAAGAAAAGGGACTAAGGGTATTCGGACCAAGGAAAAATGCGGCAATACTTGAGGGTTCAAAGGCTTTTTCAAAGGATTTAATGAAGAAATACAATATCCCAACAGCTGCCTATGAGAACTTTTCTGACGCTGATAAGGCACTTGAATATCTTGAGAGCGCTAAGATGCCAATAGTGCTTAAGGCTGACGGACTTGCACTTGGTAAGGGTGTGCTTATATGCAATACTCTTGAGGAAGCAAAGGATGGCGTTAAGCAGATAATGCTTGATAAAGCATTTGGTGATGCAGGGAATAACTTAGTCATAGAGGAATTCATGACTGGAAGAGAAGTATCTGTATTATCATTTGTCGATGGCACTACTATTAAGACAATGACCTCAGCACAGGATCATAAGCGTGCAATGGATGGTGACAAGGGACTTAATACAGGTGGAATGGGAACATTTTCACCAAGTCCGTTCTACACTAAGGAGATTGATGAGTTCTGTCAGGAGAAAATATACAAGCCTACAGTGGCTGCAATGAAAGCAGAAGGCAGAGAATTTAAGGGAGTTATATTCTTTGGTCTTATGCTCACAGAAGATGGCCCTAAGGTGCTTGAATACAACGCAAGATTTGGTGATCCTGAGACTCAGGTAGTGCTTCCGAGAATGGAAAATGACATTGTAGATGTATTTGAAGCATGTATAGACGGAAATCTTGACAAAATTGAGCTTAAGTTTAAGGATAACGCTGCTGTATGCGTAGTACTTGCATCAGATGGATATCCTCTTAAGTACGAAAAGGGTAAGATTATTAAAGGACTTGAAAAGTTCAATAATTCGGAAGGCTATTATTGCTTCCATGCAGGAACAAAGTTTGATGAAGATGGGAATATAGTCACAAATGGCGGTCGTGTACTTGGAATTACAGCTATTGGCGCTGATTTAAAGACTGCAAGAGCCAATGCATATGCTGCAACAGACTGGATTGAATTTGATAACAAGTATATGCGTCATGACATTGGTAAGGCGATAGATTATGCAGAATAACGGACTTGAACAATTTGATCGTATTGATTTAAGCGAACCAACAAAATGTGAAAAGTGTGGGAGTACTCACATTAAATATAATGGAATCGGTGAATACGTGTGCGAAGAGTGCAGATTTAAAATGTATGATGATTACGGTAAAGTCCGTAATTATTTAGAGCAGCATCCTGGAGCAACCGCAACAGAAGTGAGCGATAAGGTAGGCGTCACAAAGCAGAAGATAAGACGCCTTCTTAAGGAAGATAAAATTCAGATTGCACCTGGTTCGGCAACTTTCATCTACTGTGAAAAGTGTGGTGTAGGAATTCTTTCAGGAAGATTCTGCGCAAGCTGCATGGCAGAGATGGGAAAAACGCTTAATGCTAATGCTAAGTCGCAGCGAAGCTCGAATATTACAGGCGGATTTGGTAAGGGCACTAAAGGTGAGAGTGGCGCTAAGAGGTTTGAGAAGAAGTAGTCGATATGATTGTATCTTTTTTATTATTAGTTCTATTAATACTGATAGGTATCATAGTTTCTTTTATCATAGATAAAGATGTTGAGGATACTCTGCCACCATTTATTTTTGGCTTTTTAATAATACTATATTTATTGGCAATATTAAAAAAACCACATCATTCTTTTGAACTCTCTGTAGTTGGATTCATTGCCGTATATGTTATATATGTTATTAAATTTAAGAAAATCATTCCTAACTTTGGAGAGATAAAAGAAAAACTATTTCATGGACATATAGGGTTCTTGGTGTATCTTATTACTATAGTATTGATGTTTGTTCTTTATGGAACTCATGTAGTCAATAACTGGGACGATTTTCATTTCAATGCTACATTTGCAAGAGATTTGTATGAATTTAGAGGAATGCCTGTAGGGTGGAAATCTGCGACAGGATATAAGACTTATAAGCCGTTAATGCAGTTATTTTATAACTGGGGATTCCAGGGAGCCAGAGCATATATTGAGCCGCTGATGTTTCAATATAAGATATTCTTAATATATACAGCCTGTCTTCCGATTTTTAAAAGAATTGACAGTGTATTCGGATTATTAAAAAAGATTTGCGTGGCAGTAATGTCGGTAATTATTCCATATTTGTTTTTGTATGAGGTTGTAGACAGCCTTTCTATGGATTGCTACATGGGAATAATTACAGCATACTGTATTGTTACTATTGTATTTGAATCTAAGCATGACTGGTTCTATTATGCAAGGATAGTTCTTTCTTTATCTGCGCTTGTGCTTGTGAAATCAAGTGCGATAATGTTTGTTGCCATATGCTTTGGAGTACTGTTTGTAACACTGATATCTGATGAAGAAAACAGAAAGAAAATCAGCACGGTAATGGCACCAATAATTGGGATTTTTATTATTGTAATGGGTTTCTGGCTAAGCTGGAAAGTGTTCTGTGACAGAAATGGCAATACGACGTATCTTAATAATGCATTAAGCGAAAGCATTAGAAATGGATTTGAACTAAAATGGTATGCTAAGGATACATTTCTTGGATGCATTAGAAATCTTGCAACACTTAATTTGAATCTTTCAAAATTTGGAATGACTTTTTTAGTTGCTTTTGTGATTACTCTGTTGATTGCATTATTTATAATCAGGAAGAATGATGGCTCAAGGTTAGCTAAATTGTCGTATTTTGTTATATTTGGCGGGTTTATTCCTTATTTTGCAGTACTATTATATACATATCTGTTTGTCTTTGAAGAGTGGGAGGCATTGGAATTTTCAAGCTATGACAGATATATTGGTACATATGCTGTAATTCTTTTGTATGTAGTATTTTATCATCTGACTAAAGATAGCAAGAGATTTACAATGCTTACTGCAATATTAACATTATTATGTATAGCTACCCTTAATTACCCGGTACTAAATAATGGACTTAACCCAAAGGCATATGAAGCTTCAAGGACAGACATTGTTAAAGAACGTACTAAAGCAGAAAATGAAGCATTAAGTAAATTCCCTTCAAATCGTGAGGCTGAATCAGTGCTTCTTATTGTTCCAAAAGGCCAGTCAGTATATAGCAGAGGGCTTGCCTATGCTGCAATTCCATATGTTACAAGCGAGGTGGCGCTTGACTTAATTGATACAGATATAAGGACTGAACTTGAGAACAGAATGAACACAAGCTCGTTTTCATATGTATATTTTTGCGACGAAATGGATGCTGAATCGATAAAATCGTGTGATGCTCTTATTTTAGATGGAAGTCCATGCGAGAGTGGAACAGTTTATCGCTTTAATAAAGAGCAAATGGGTTTTGAAAAAGCAAATTAATGGTAAGGAAGAATAATAGAAAGAGTACTGCATTATGGATAAGATAGCTGTGTTGATACCTTGTTATAACGAGGCAAAGACAATTGAAAAAGTAATTAAAGATTATAAGGCGGCACTTCCTGATGACGCTGTAATTTATGTCTATGATAATAATTCAACAGACGGAACAGCTGATATTGCACGACAGGCTGGGGCAATTGTCAGACGCGAGACTATGCAGGGAAAGGGCAATGTTATAAGAAGAATGTTTCGTGAAATTGAAGCAGAGTGCTACATTATGACAGATGGAGATGATACATATCCTGCTGAAGATGCTTCTAAAATGGCGCGTCTTGTTATAGAAGAGCAGGCAGATATGGTAGTTGGAGACAGACTTTCATCGACATATTTTGAAGAGAATAAGAGACCATTTCACAATTTTGGCAATTCATTTGTAAGGGGAAGCATTAATCTGTTATTTGGCGCACAGATAAGGGATATAATGACAGGCTACAGGGCATTCAGTTATGAATTCGTCAAGACTTTTCCTGTATTATCAAGAGGCTTTGAAATTGAGACAGAGATGTCAATTCATGCGATAGACAGAAACATGAACATAGTTAATCATATTATTGAATATCGTGACAGACCTGAAGGCAGTGTGTCAAAGCTTGATACATATTCTGATGGTATGAAGGTAATAAGTACAATTCTTAGATTATATAGAATCTGCAGACCTATGAAGTTCTTTGGATTTATTGCAGTGATTTTGCTTGTGGTTGCAGCAATACTTATGGTTCCTATTTTTACAGAATATTTCGCGACAGGGCTTGTTCCAAGGTTTCCGACACTATTTGTAGCATGCTCAATGACGGTTATAGCTGTTCAGAGCTTCTTTACAGGGCTGATACTATCTGCAATAGAACAAAGAGATAGACAGGAGTTTGAATTCAGGTTAAATGATGTTGCAAGAAAGAAATGACAAGAAAATATTAATAATAATTGCGGCTGCGACTATATTAATAGGCGCAGTTTTCTTCGTTTATCTGTATTTAAGACCTGTTAACAACTATTCATTTGATGTTGCGGCAGCTAATCCAGATATTGGAAGAATGGAAGAGGACGGATATTACTTTGATTCTAAGCATGCGGATTTACTTACAGAAGATAAGCAGGATATTTATCTTAATATTCCGATGGAAGTGAAGGCCGGTTCATATACGCTTCGTGTCGGATACAGGTCTAATG
>JAEDHX010000003.1 GCA_016296785.1 Coprococcus sp.
ACAGGTCCCTTGGCAAAAAAATATTGCCACTGGGACTAGTGGCAATACTTTTTTTGACCAAGGGACCTGTCCCCATGGCTAATTTTTGACCAACGGACCTGTCCCCATGGCTAATTTTTGACCAACGGACCTGTCCCCGTGGCGAATTGTGCAATATGTTTAATTTGATTGTAAGAATTGGTAAAATTTACCAAAAATGTTGACAGAGGAGAGTGGGAGGTATTATAATCGTAATACTTGCACAGGCATTTCATTAGTGCCTGTAGTACTAAAAGGAGGGTTTTTGAAATGGCAAAAAAACCGTATTATATTACAACCGCCATTGCATATGCGTCAGGCAAGCCTCATATAGGCAACACATACGAGATCGTGTTGGCTGACAGCATTGCAAGGTACAAAAGATTCACCGGATATGATGTAAGGTTCCAGACAGGAACAGATGAGCATGGTCAGAAGATTGAGAATAAGGCTTTTGAGCACATGCAGACTCCAAAGGAATTTGTTGATGAGACTGCCGGTGAGATTAAGAATATCTGGGATTTAATGAATACATCCTATGATAAGTTTATTAGAACTACTGATGATTATCACGAGAAACAGGTACAGAAAATCTTTAAGAAGCTGTATGACCAGGGTGATATCTATAAGAGTGAGTATGTTGGAAAGTATTGTACTCCATGTGAATCTTTCTTTACAGATTCTCAGCTTGTAGACGGAAGATGCCCGGACTGTGGAAGACCTGTTGAGGAAGCTAAGGAGGAAGCATATTTCTTCAAGCTTTCAAAATACCAGGACAGACTTATGAAGCATATTGAACAGAACCCTGATTTTATTCAGCCTGAATCAAGAAAGAATGAGATGGTGAATAACTTCCTTAAACCGGGACTTCAGGATCTTTGTGTATCAAGAACTTCTTTTAAATGGGGTATACCTGTTGATTTCGATGATAAGCATGTTATATATGTTTGGATAGATGCACTTTCAAACTACATTACCGGTCTTGGATATGATGTTGATGGAAGTCATGATGAGCTATATAAGAAGTATTGGCCTTGCGACCTTCACCTTATTGGAAAGGATATATTGAGATTTCATACAATCTATTGGCCAATTATGCTTATGGCACTTGGCCTTCCGCTTCCAAAGAAGGTCTTTGGTCATCCTTGGCTTATCCAGAACGATGGCAAGATGAGCAAATCCAAGGGAAATGTTATGTATGCAGATGACATGGTTAGACTATTTGGCGTTGATGCAGTAAGGTTCTTTGTTCTTCATGAGATGCCATTTGAAAATGACGGAGTTATTTCATGGGAGCTTGTAGTTGAGAGAATTAATTCTGAGCTTGCAAATACTCTTGGTAATCTTGTAAACAGAACTATTTCCATGTCAAATAAATACTTCGACGGTGTTGTTACAAATGCGAAGGAGATTGAGGAAGTAGATAATGACCTTAAAAAGGTTGTTCTTGATTGTCGTTATAAGGTTGCAGAGTGTATGGATAAGCTTAGAGTTGCAGATGCAATTTCTGAGATATTTACACTGTTTAAGAGATGTAATAAATATATTGATGAAACTATGCCATGGGCACTTGCTAAGGAAGAGGATAAGAAGGACAGACTTAATACAGTATTATACAACCTTGTTGAGAGTATTGTAATTGGTGCTTCACTTCTTGAGCCATATATGCCTGACACGTCTCTTAAGATATTGAGTCAGCTTAATACAACTAAGAGAAAGGTTACTGAACTTGGTACATTTGGCTTGTACCCTTCGGGTAATAAGGTAACTGAAAAGCCTGATATCTTATTTGCAAGACTTGATCTTGATGAGATTATGGCTGAGGTTGCTAAGTTTGCTCCTGCTGAGGAGGAGACTATATATGAGAAGGCTAAGAAGCAGAAGGAGGAAAGTGCTAACTCAGAGGAAAGCAAGAAGGTTAAGCTTGCTGAGGCTAAGGTTGAAGCACTAAAGAGTGATCCATCTGTTCTTGATAAGACGGAGATTTCAATTGAAGATTTCCAAAAGATGCAGCTTATGATTGGAGAGATTATCGAATGTAATGAGGTTGCAAATTCAAGAAAGCTTCTTTGCTCAAAGGTTAAATTTGCTGAGAACAATGTAAAACAGATTGTTTCAGGAATTAAGGGAATATACCAGGCAGATGAAATGGTTGGTAAGAAGGTTGTAGCAATTGTGAACCTTAAACCATGTAAGCTTGCCGGAGTAATATCGGAAGGTATGCTCCTTTGTGCTGAGAGCCCTGAGGGTGATTTATCACTTCTTACAACTGAGAAGGATTTTCCTGGAGGATGCTTTATCAGCTAGTTAGATGAGTATATTAACACTATCAATGCCCCGGCGGGATTTGATATTCTACCGGGGTAAATGAGCGCTTATATACTCGTTGCTTTGTTTACAAAGATATGATAATATTGTGTTGATTGGCTAATGGAGGAGCCGATTTTTGAAAGATTTAGAAATCTTAGCGCCATGAACCCTGGATAAAATGTGAGATTATTATACATAGAAAGACATATGATATTTGCAGGGATAACGAGGATAGAGGTTATCGAATATTCGGCGGATGCCTCTACGTGTTTTCTCGGATGCGCACATGTGATTTAAATATGAGGGTAACTTCAAAACAAAGATCCATGACCGAGAGCTTGTGTAACCGATTCTGCATTTGCAGACGGTATTGAAAAACACCGGAAGAATTACCGGTTATAGCCGAAAGGAGATTTTTTTATGTGTGGTATTATTGGATTTACAGGTAAGCAGCCTGCAAAGGATATTCTTATTGATGGACTTGCAAAGCTTGAGTATAGAGGATATGACAGTGCGGGAATTGCTCTTCTAAATGATGATGATACATTAACTATTAGAAAGAAAGCCGGAAGAGTAGATGATTTGCGTCAGCTTTGTAGCGATAAGGAATATACATCTACCTGCGGTATAGGACATACAAGATGGGCAACCCATGGTGGAGTTACAGATGTTAATGCACACCCACATAAATGTGGTAATGTTGCGCTTATTCACAATGGAATTATTGAGAATTATAGTGAGATAGTTAGAGAATTCAGCCTTCAGGATAAGCTTGTATCAGAGACTGATACAGAGGTTGTTGCAGCACTTCTTGACACTCTTTATGACGGGGATCCTATTTATACAATTAGAAAGGCTGTTAAGAAGATTGCAGGTTCATTTGCATTATGTATTATGTTTGCAGACAAGCCGGGCGTGATATATGCAGTAAGAAATGTCAGCCCAATGGTTGCAGCATATAGCGATGAGGGCGCAATAATTGCATCAGATTTAACTGCGGTTATTTCATTTACAAAGGAATATTTTGTTGTTCCTGAGTACCATATCCTAACACTTTCAAAGGATGGAATTAAGGTTGAGGATATGAAGGGTGAAGTGGTAGAACCACAGATGCTTGAGATTACCTGGGATATTACAGCAGCTCAGAAGGGCGGCTATCCGCACTTTATGTTAAAGGAGATATACGAGCAGCCGGAGGCTCTTCGTAATACTATAACACCTCGTATTGTTAATTCCCTTCCTGATTTTACTGAGGATGGAATTGATGATGAGGTATTTAAGAACTGTGAGAATATAACAGTTGTTGCATGTGGTACAGCAATGCATGCGGGAATGATTGGTAAGGCCATGATAGAATCAGAACTCAAGATTCCTGTAAATGTTGAGATTGCTTCTGAATTCAGATACAAGGAACCTCTTATCAACGAGAAAACACTTGTTATTGTAACTTCACAGTCAGGTGAGACAATTGATACACTTGAGGCTCTTCGCCTTGCGAAGAAATGCGGTTCAAAGGTACTTTCAATTGTCAATGTTAAAGGCTCAACTATTGCAAGAGAAAGTGATTACGTATTCTATACTCATGCTGGCCCGGAGATTGCAGTTGCAAGTACCAAGGCATATTCTGTTCAGATGGCAGCTATGTATCTGATTGGTTGCAGACTGGGATATGTTAAGGGTATATATAGTGAAGAAAAGGCAAAGGAATTTGTCAAGCAGCTTCTGGGTGTTATTCCTGTTATTGAGGAGACACTTGAACAGGCTAATAAGGTTAAGGCCGTTGCTAACTTTATCAAGATGGCACCTGATGCTTTCTTTATTGGAAGAGGAATTGATTATACCCTTTCTTTAGAGGCGGCACTTAAGCTTAAAGAGATTTCTTATGTTCATGCAGAGGCATATGCAGCAGGAGAGCTTAAGCATGGTACTATTGCTCTTATTACAGAGAATGTTCCTGTAATAGCACTTGCTACTCAGGAAGCAGTATATGGTAAGATTATCTCTAACATAAGAGAGGTAAAGGCAAGAGGTGCATATGTAATTCTTATTAGTATGGATGAGAAGGTTGATGATGCAGATATATGTAATAAGCATATTCGCATACCAAAGCAGGATGGCTTATTTACAGTATTTTCAGCAGCTGTTATTCTTCAGCTGATTGCATATTATACATCAGACGCGAAAGGACTTGATGTTGATAAGCCACGTAATCTGGCAAAATCAGTTACAGTAGAATAAAACTGCAATAGAAATTTGTTACGGAGGGCGTTTTTATGAGTTCAGATAAAGCATATTTATGCGATGAATACAAAATGTATTTCAAGGTTGAAGATGGGGTACGAGTATTACATAGTGAGGAAGAGCTATATAATTCTCCATTTGTTGGAAACAACTGTTTTTGTCATGAAGAATATATTGATGGTAAGAAAGCACTTGCTTATTCAATTCCGGCAATGGTTACCATGGAACAGTTTATTACCAAGAAGATTCATAAAGACGAGTTACTTGACATTTTGTTCAGCATAACTGATCAGCTTATGTACCTTAAGGCAAATGAATTGTCTATTGGTAAGGTTATTCTTAACACAGGATATATGTATCTTGATCTTAAGAATATGGCTGTGCAGCTTATTTTCCTTCCACTTGATAAGCCGATGGACAAGTGCAATATGGAGAAATTTGTAAGGGATTTAGTTAACCGTCTTACATTTGCCGATAAAAAGGCTTCGGATTGTGGATATGAGTTAATAAAATATTTTGATCACAACAAGGTATTCTACCTTTCGGAGTTCTATAAGTTTATCATTGATTTCAGAAATGAAAGCGAGGTAGAGTCTGATGCTGAAACTACAGTGTCTGCACAGGAGGCTGCGGTAGCTGATAGTGAGGCGGCACCTACTACTCCAACTGTATCATCTGCATCCTTTAAGCTTGCCAAGGAGAAGAAGGATTATTCTTCAATGGATATTGGCTTCAATATTGATGACAGTGCAAAGGATAGCTCAACGATGGTTCTGACAGGAACACTTAAGTCAAAGATGGGACCGTTCATTATCAGAACAAGAACAGGTGAAAGAATCCGTATTGATAAACCGATATTCTGTATTGGTAAGTCAACACAGGGCGTTGACTATCAGGTTACTGATAATAACTCAGTCAGCCGCCGCCATGCTTACATTATTAATGTTAATGGTGTTTATTATCTGCGTGATAATAAATCAACCAACCACACATATCTTGGTGGCAAGGTAATTAACAGCGGTACTGATATGATGCTTATTTACGGAAGCCATTTCAGACTTGCAAATGAAGAATTTACATTTAAAGAGAGATAAAGAATAAACCAAAAGGTGAATAAAAAATCGGAGGATAATTCCTCCGATTTTTAGTTTCTGAGTAATATATGAAAGCTTTTATGATGAGTATATTTATTCTTCATCAACGGCTTCAGTAGTTGGAAGCACTTCATTTTCCAATGCAATCATGGCAGCATCCAGCTTAGCGAGATCATTTGTATCTATATAATAGTATTCGCCGTCATCTATCATCTTTACCGACACTGTAACAGGATCTGCATATTGAATATTTGATGACTTTGATTTTAATATGTCAGCGATACCATTTGCAAATACCTCTTCGTAGTCCTCTTTTGTATAGTTGTTATACGAGCCGGCGCTTACACTCTTGTTGAAGGAGTCAATATAAGCAAAAACATCATCATAGGCCTGGTTCAATATATCGATTGGATATATCTTAACATCAACATAGTAATCTGATCCGAGCTTATAGGCTTCAGATATTTCGTATTTTGAGTAGCTGTATATTTCCTCTGCCAAATCCTGATAAGTGGAATTGATGCTGACAGACTTAGCATTGTCAAGAGAGTAGTGGGATATGAGCTGGTCTGCAAGATATGCGATGCAGTCACCATGCATTCTGACAGCATCAGTCTGGTTGCCATTGCTTTCCTTAATGTATTTATCAAATGAGCCCTTGTAATTCACATCAAGTAAATTCTGAATATATGTCTGATATGCTGTTTTCTTCTTGTGAGCACAGCCTGACAGGGCTGCAAGTGAAAATAATAATGATAATATAAGTATAAAAACGCGTAAATTTTTCTTCATGTACGATACCCTTTCCAAAACCACAATTTCCAAATTACAATATAGCACACTTTTCAATCTTTGCAACCAAAAAAGTCAAAAATAACTGTGCAAAATAGCTATTATGTGTTATAATAGGCGAAGTATAACGACTATCAATATTTGGAGGGATTATTGTGGCAAAGGACAAAACACTTGATTCAGCATTGGACATGAAGACAGATATATTTAAAACAGTTAAGTTTGGTGGTTATGACAAGAATTCTGTTGATTATTATATCGAGGATATGAAGTCCGAGCATGCTAAGGAAGTTGAAGAGCTTAAGGCTAATGTGAATAAGCTTAGTGAGGCAGTATTAAGTCTCAAGACTATGCGTGAAGTTAATATGAATGAGTCTAACAAGACTATTGAGAGTCTTAAGGCTGCGAATGCAGAATATGAGAGTGAGATTGAATCACTCAAGGAGCAACTCAATGCATATAAGCAGAGAGAATTTGAATCAGCAGGCAGATATGAGTCAATTTCAAGAACTCTCTTAGAGGCAAGAGAAAGTGCTGATCTTCTTATTAATCAGACAAATGAGAAGTGTGCTAAGCATGAGGCTGAGGTAAAAGCAAGCTGTGAAGCTCTTGAACAGGAGACAATGGAGAGATGTAACAAGCTCCAGGTTGATACTGATATTAAGTGCCAGCAGATGCTTGACCAGACTGAGGCTACATGTAATAACATGAAGGATCAGGCTTATAGCGAGAGTGAGAGAACAAGAACAAAGGCTCATGAATCAGCAGAAGCACTTAGTGCTAAGACTGAGTATGAATGCAGAACAATGAAGGAAGAGGCTGTTAAGGAAGCTGAGAATATTGTTAATACAGCTTCAGATGAGGCTTACAGACTTAGAATGAATGTTAAGAGAGAGTGCGAGAGCGTTAGCGAATATATGACAGAGCTTCTTTCTGCTCTTGACGGCGTTGTATTAGCTTGTTCAGTAACTAAGGATGTTGCAGATAAGGCATTTACGGGACTTAAGAGTGATGCAACTGATGCAGCAGCACAGAGCGCTGAATAATAGAGATTCTATGACAAATAAAACTTTTCTATGCGATGCATAGGAAAGTTTTATGCTTTTATACAAGAAGGGATACGAAATTGAAGTTTAGTAAATTAAAGAGTTACTCAGATTTTTTGGGAATAATTGAATATCCTGCCATTTTGTTTTGTGAAGATGGAGAGGTCCTTGGAATAAACAATCCTGCACTTAAGATACTGGGAAACAAGGTTGACAGTATTTCCATGGTGCCTGATAAGTTTATGCAAAGTGACGACTTTTGGCCTACTCTTGAGAAGAAGAAATCAATTACCTGGCATAGATTAGGTATTGTTGTTAATTCTAGTGATAAGTATGTAACAAGCGGTTTTGTAAATCAGTTTGAATATGAAGGCAGAAAGGCATATATGGTCCTTTTTGAGCTTCGTTCAGATGTTTCTATTGGAAGCGTGAGCCTTGAGAGAATCATCAATCATGTTGGATTAATTGCTTTGTATTTATTTAGACCGGAAGGAGTTTGGCAGACAAGATACGTTTCAAAGAATATTTCTGACTATGGCTATAATGAGGAGGAATTCTATAAGGGTAATGTCAGACTTTCAGATATCCTTGTAAAGGGCGATTATGATGTGCTTGTTGGTCAGCTTTATAAGGCTGAGAATTCAAGTAATGACGACTTTGAGATGGATGTCAGATTTATTGCAAATGACAAATCAATTAGAAAGGCTAATTTAAAGTGCCATCTTGTTAGGACTGCTGATGGAACAGTTGATGGTATTGAGTTCCTATTTATTAGGGCAGGTGCTCCCGCTTATGAAGAAGAGCAGAATAATTATATATTATCTGCCATGAATAAGATTAAGAGCTTTGTGCTTGTTCAAAGCTTTGAATATGGCAGAGCAGAATTAAAATATATTACACCTAATGCAAAAAGTATGGGTATTAATACTGTCGCAGTCAATAATGGTAATAAATTGCTTTCAGATTATATACATCCAAAGGATAGGGCACGCGTAATAGATAATACACAATCTGCCATAAAGACCGGCAAATCTGATTTTGAAGATGAATTCAGAATAGTAAATGACAGTGGGAATGTTTTATGGGTTAAGAGACAAAGCAGTGTTACCCGGGCAGATAACAAATCATATACTATTGAAGAGTTTATTTCTGATATTACTGATAAGAAGAAGCTTGAAACAAGTGTTGCAAGCGCAAAGAAGGAATTTGAGGATAAGCTTTCATATATTATGAATAGTATTGATGAGAAGGAGTCTGATAAGGAGAAAGCCAATATAGATATTGACAAATGGAATGAAATTGTCAAGTCTTATTCGGCACTTAGCGGTTTGTATTCAACTGTTATTTCCATTGATGGCATTCAGCTTACCAGACCTGCAGGTCCTGATGAGCATATAGGAATATTCTATGATTTGTTCGAGAAACCACAGTACAGGAACATATTTATGGAGCTAAACGAGGTCATCATGAAGAATAATGTTCCGGTTATGATGGAGATGAATGATGATAAAGAAGGCAGTATGATATGTGGTGCTCCTATTATGATTGGTGATGCTCATGTTGCAACATGGATTGCTTGTGCATACGATAAGGAGGATGTAGCTAATATGGAGAAAACATATAAGCTGCAATGGAAGCTATGCTCAATTTTCTCTGAGTATGCATATAATTCAAGAGTATTATCAAGAGAAGCCATTCGTTCAAAATCTATGGAGATTATTTTGGAATCTAAGGTTCAGCGCCAGAAGATACTTACAGAAGCACTTAATACCATGGATGACGACAGTAATGCTACAATTAATTCTGTTATGGCCGAGACAGGTGAGTATCTTGGCGTTGATGTAATGGTTATTTACTCTAAGGATAAGGAAGGCGAATACAGATGCAGCTATCTTTGGTCAAAAGGCCAGAATATGTCTGCAGAGGAATATATTGGCGAATGGCAGAAGGGCAAATCTCTTCTTAACAACAAGCGTACGCCTGGCGTAGAGTATGTCCTTATTGATGATGACCATAAGGATGCAATATTTGCTGAAGAAATGTGTAAGGCAGGAGTTAAGAGCTTTGTTGCATTTTATATTGAGATCAATAATCTTGTTAGTGGCATAATGGTTATGGCTAACACTGTTGAACAGAAGAAATGGACTAAGGATGAGCTTGATTTTGCTAATGATATAAGAAATGTTATTCAGGGAAGACTTGCCCGTATTGAAGGCGATAGTAATATCAGTCAGGTTAACAGACTTTTAATTGATACATACAATTATCTTAAAGTGGGAATATTTATTAGAGATGCAGAATCGGGAGAGGTATTATTTTCCAATCAGCCTCTTAATGATATGCTTGGCTATGATTTCACCGGAAAGGATAGCAGAATTTTAATAGAAGACCTTCGAGACAAATTTAGAGGCGTAGGAGTAATTCAGAAGCCATTCCTAACTGAAAGAAAGGAAGTAAGCTGGAGAAGCTATATTAAGCAGCTTGACAGGATAATGGATTTGTCAGAGATTAGTATGAAATGGCTTGACGGAAGGAACGCTTCTTTAGTAATATTAAGAGACGTACAAGAATAGAAAGGGGACTAATAATGGCAAGTGCAGATATTGGAATAGATCTTGGTACAGCCAGCATATTGGTATATGTTAAGGGCAAGGGCGTTGTTCTTAAGGAGCCGTCTGTTGTCGCTTATGATAGAGATACAAATAAAATAGTAGCTATAGGTGAGGAAGCAAGACTTATGCTTGGCAGAACTCCGGGTAATATTGTTGCTGTAAGACCTCTAAGACAGGGCGTTATTTCTGATTACACCGTAACAGAGAAAATGCTTAAGTATTTTATCCAGAAGGCAGTTGGAAGAAGCTATTTTGGAAGAAGACCTCGTATTAGTGTATGTGTTCCATCACAGGTTACAGAGGTTGAGAAGAAGGCTGTTGAGGATGCAACATATACAGCCGGTGCAAGAGAGGTTTCTATTATTGAGGAGCCTGTTGCAGCTGCTATTGGAGCAGGAATTGATATATACAGACCTTGTGGCAATATGATTGTTGATATTGGTGGTGGTACTGCTGATATTGCTGTTATTTCGCTTGGTGGACCTGTTGTAAGTGCTTCAATCAAGGTTGCAGGTGATGATTTTGATGAAGCAATAGTAAGATTTATGCGTAAGAAGCATAATCTTCTTATTGGAGAAAGAACAGCAGAAGAGATAAAGATTAAGATAGGAACATGCTATAGAAGACCTGAGAATATTACACTTGATATTAGAGGAAGAAATCTTGTTACAGGACTTCCTAAGACAGTTACGGTTACTTCAGATGAAACCGAAGAGGCACTACGTGAGCCTGCTTCACAGATATGCGAGGCAGTTCATTCGGTTCTTGAGAGAACTCCGCCTGAGCTTGCAGCAGATATTGCAGACAGAGGAATTGTGCTTACCGGAGGTGGTGCACTTCTTCATGGTCTTGAGGAGCTTCTTGAAGAGAAGACCGGAATAACAACAATGACAGCTGAGGATCCTCTTAGAGCAGTAGCTATCGGAACTGGCAAATATATCGAATTGTTAAGCTCGAAGAAAGACTAGGAGATATCATTAAGTGGTTAAAGAAGGTTATGTAGAAA
This sequence comes from Coprococcus sp., assembly GCA_016296785.1. GTDB lineage: Bacteria > Bacillota > Clostridia > Lachnospirales > Lachnospiraceae > Coprococcus. The sequence continues at coordinate 11,120 of JAEDHX010000003.1, forward strand.
AAGTTATATATAAAAATGAAGCTAATGGATATGCCGTTTTCACCGTTTCAGGTGAAGACGGCGAAGATATTTTCGTGGGTACACTTCATGGTATAAATGAAGGTATATATATTAGTGCTGAGGGTGAATATGTTAATCATCCTCAATATGATCTACAATTCAAATTTTCCTCATATGAGATTAAGCTCCCGGAGGATTTAGTTAGCATAGAGCGATATCTTAGCTCGGGAGTTATTAAGGGTGTAGGTGAAGCCCTTGCAAAGCGTATAGTTAAAAGATTCAAGATGGATTCCCTAAGAATAATTGAAGAAGAGCCTGAAAGACTTGCAGAGATTAAAGGAATATCTGAGCGAAAAGCTCGCGAGATAGCAACGTCCTATAACGAGAAAAAGGACATGCAGGATGCTATTATATTTCTTACCGGATATGGTATATCGGTTAATCTTGCTGTGAAGATTTATAATAAGTATGGCGATAAAATGTATGATATTGTGCGAACAAATCCCTACAAAATTGCAGAAGATATTACAGGGGTCGGATTTAAAACTGCTGATGAGATAGCTGAGAAGATGGGGGTTAGTCCGGATTCTAATTTCAGGGTAAGGGCTGCTGTTTTATATACGCTTCTTAATGCAAACAGACTTGGCCATATGTATTTGCCGAAGGATATGTTGATTAGTAAAACATATTCTATATTGATGGATGATACTCAGGAATATGATGAGAGTCTGATTGAATCAATTGCAAATAGAATTGTTGATCTGTCAATTGAAAAGAAGCTTATTATTAAAGAGCTCTGTGTTGATAGTGAGGAGTCGGGAGATGGTAAGGACGCAATATCCTCTAATGGTAGTTCTACTATATTTGCAGTATATTCTACTGAAGATTATTATACGGAGCTAAATTCAGCAAGCATACTTAATGAAATTGATGTCAGATGTATGCCAATTATGGTAGATACTGAAAAGCTTCTCTCTGATATCATGAAGGAAGAGGATATTACCTTTGATGAAAGTCAGATTAAGGCAATTGTAAATTCTGTAAATCACGGGGTTTCTGTTATTACGGGCGGACCCGGTACGGGAAAAACAACAACAATAAATGCTTTAATTAGGATATTTGAAAGTGCTAGAATGGAGATTATGCTTGCTGCACCAACAGGACGCGCGGCAAAGAGAATTACTGAAGCTACCGGATATACAGCACAGACCATACATAGAATGCTTGAGCTGTCAGGGGGTGATCCTGAGGATGAAGACAGAAGCTATAGCTTTGCGAGAAATTCATCAAATCCTCTCGAGACAGATGTTATTATTATAGATGAAATGTCGATGGTAGATAGTTCAATTTTTTATAATCTGCTTAAGGCGGTTATGCCGGGAACAAGACTTGTACTCGTTGGCGATTCTAATCAGCTTCCATCGGTTGGTCCCGGAAATGTCCTTAAGGATATAATTAATTCGGGGGCTTTCTCGGTTACTACCCTTATGAATATATTCAGACAGGGAAAAGACAGTGATATTATTATTAATGCTCATAGGATAAATGCGGGAGAGAAGCTAGAAATAAAGAATACAAGCAAGGATTTCTTCTATATTCCAAGGAATAATCAGGCAGATATTATTGAGGAATTAAAGCTTCTTATTACCAATAATCTGCCAAAGTTTTTTGGTTTAGAGCCAATAAATATTCAGGTTCTTACGCCAATGAGGAAGTATGAATTAGGAGTTGAGAATCTAAATCAGAGACTTCAGGATATTCTTAATCCTCGCAGAAATAATCTTCCGGAGAGAGAAAGAGGAGATGTTGTATTTCGTCAGGGCGATAAGGTAATGCAGATTAAAAATAATTACAAGATGGAATGGAAGATTATGGATAGAAGCTCACGCTTTGTTATTGAAGAGGGCATAGGTGTCTTTAATGGCGATGTCGGATTTGTTAAGAAGGTGGATGATTATGAAGAAAGGCTCATCGTTGAGTTTGATGATGGAAGGCTGGTTGATTATCCGTATAGCCAGTTAGATGAGCTTGAGCATGCATTTGCAATTACAATCCATAAATCGCAGGGCAGCGAGTATCCGGTGGTAATTATTCCATTGTTGTCAGGACCACCAAAGCTTCTGAACAGAAATCTTTTATATACTGCGGTGACACGTGCCAAAAGAGGAGTTGTAATTGTTGGAAATATTGGACTTGTTCAGGCAATGATAGATAATACCTCAGAACAAAAGCGTTATACTACATTTGCACTTAGATTAAAAGAGATAAAGGAAGCAGGTATATATTGATAAGAGAAATATTTGTTGACTTATTATATCCTAGAAGGTGCCCTGTATGTGACGAGGTCATAGCACAGGGCACAGGTCTTATATGTAAGAAGCATGAATCGCTTCCTTACATAAAGTCGCCTAATTGCTATAAGTGTGGCAAGGAAATTGATGATGAAAATCAGGAGTTCTGTAAGGATTGCCGTAATACGAAGCATCATTTTGAAAGGGGATTCCCCATCTTTAATTATGTCGAACCGATAAAGTCGAGTGTGTTATCCATTAAGTATAAAAATAAACGCGAATATAGTGATTATTATTCAGCGGAAATGGCAAAGAAGCTTAAGCAATATATGAATCATATGCAGCTTGATGCAATTATTCCCGTTCCCTTATATAAGGGAAAAAGAAGGGAGAGAGGCTATAATCAGGCGGAGCTTATTGCTGATAGACTGTCAAAGCATATTGGTGTTCCTGTAAAAAGTGATATTCTTGTAAGAGATAGGGATACGACACCTCAAAAGGAGCTTGATAATCTTGAAAGAGCTAATAATATTAAGAATGCAATAAGAGTAAATAGTATCCCTGAGGGAGTGAGAAATGTGCTTATTGTAGATGATATATATACAACAGGAGCAACTATAGATGCCTGCGGAGAGAAGCTATATCTTGCTGGTGTACAGAACGTATATTTTTCAACAATATGCATAGGAAAAGGGCATGTATAATGCCCTTTATTCTATGTGTGTGTTATTTTCTATGTGTGTGCTATTTTATATTTGTGTGCTGTTTATTATCTGCGTGTTATTTTATATTTGTGTGCTGTTTATTATCTGCGTGTTATTTTTTATTTATGTGCTGTCTTGGGCTTATAGATTATTCGTCTGTTTGAGTCAGGTCGCATATTGTAAGTGTTTCTAGCGCTTCAACATCTATATTGTCGCTTCCCATAGATACTATTCTTGTTGCCTGCCTTGAAATGGCCTTTTCCATAAAGTTTCGGACTTCCCTTGCATTTGCAAAGTCCTTATCATGATTCTCGGCTCTATCCTTCCAATAATTAGCAGCATATTCGGCAGCCTCCTTATCAAGCTTATAATCCTGCTTTGAGCACATGCTCTCAAAGATTGCCATCAATTCCTCGCCATTATAATCCTCAAAATTAATAAACTTATTAAATCTGGAGCGAAGTCCCGGATTGGAGCTTAAGAATTCTTCCATTAAATCAGGGTAGCCTGCAACAATTACAATCAGGTCATCGCGGTGGTCCTCCATGGCCTTAAGCAGAGTATCAACAGCTTCCTGGCCAAAATCGTTATCGCCCTTTCCTGCAGTTAAGGTGTATGCTTCATCAATAAACAGGATACCGCCAAGTGCAGATTCGATAACCTCCTGTGTCTTAATTGCCGTCTGACCAATGTAACCAACAACAAGACCGCCTCTGTCAACCTCAACAAGCTGACCTGAATTAAGTATTCCAAGACCCTTGTATATAGCGGCCAGAAGTCTTGCTACAGTTGTCTTTCCTGTACCGGGATTGCCTGAAAAAACAAGATGAAGAGAAACTGAAGGCTGCTTCATTCCATTTTTCTCACGCAGCTTCTTAATCTTAAGAAGGTTCACAAGATTTGTAATATCCTTCTTAACACTTTCAAGACCTGTCATGGAATTGAGCTCTTCAAGAAGACTGTCAACATCCTTTTCAGGAATATCTGCTAAAACCTCAGGTTTGTTAGCCGGTTTGACATTTGCAGATTTATTATTAGTCTTCTTGTCAGCAGGCTTATTTATATCAAACTTAATATTCTTTACTGCGTCCAAATCCTTTGGGAGTGCATTGTATTTGTCAAGAAGAGGGCTAGGGTCATTTGCATACAAATTAAATGACTTTAAATATTTATCCATCATCATGCAGTAGCTTGTAAGACGGCCTATTTCCTCGCCGCTTGAATGATTATTACATGCTATGTATTCAAGACCGAGTAACTTAAACGTACGAACATAATCTCTTGAACGGTGAATAGACTTTGGATTTCCTTTTAATCTTCCCAGATCACCCTGAACAAAATATGTTAATGAACGAGGAGGAGTCTCCGCAAAAGATTTGTTTCCTGTTCTCTCATACTTGAAGCATTTAAATTTATCCGTAGAAAACTGCTGGTTCAAATACTCACGAATAAACTGTATCTCAAGCGCAAGTTCGCTACTGTCATTGCTCGCAAGATACGCTAAAAACTGCAACAAATCAAACCGAAGCATCTCTCTTGTCTTAATTCCCGTACTCTGGCGGGCGCCATACCCATCATTATCTAGTGAATCAGCATATATATAACAATTATCAAGTTCAGCCTTTAACGAATAGTTCATATCAGTTATACCCTCCCATTCCATGGTGTTTCCCACACCACCATAATTTTATAATCCTAACGGGTAGATGTCAATACTCGCCATGGGGACAGGTCCCGTGGCAAAGAATCTATCAACCGCAGCCTGCCATCTTGTTTTTAGACCATATTCATGCAGGCTCTTGTCTTTGTAGGGCTATATATACGGCATTTCGTACGCCCGTCAAAAGATTTGGGAATATCTATTATCATGTTGCTTGAAATGTCTATTATCACTCTGCGTTATAAACTCGTGACAATTGGCATGGCCAATCGTCACTCAAACAAATAACGCAGAGTGAACCATATTCAAGCAACATGATAATGATATTGCACAAATCTTTCGAATGCCCCCCGAAGTGCCGTATATATAGCCCTATAAGGCAAGAGCCTGCATGAATATGGAAATCACACTATGATGGCAGGCTGCGGTTGATAGAATGCTCGTCAAATTTGCCACGGGACCTGTCCCCATGGCGAGTAAGTTTGGGTTGGAATATTTGAAGGAATATGATACAATGGGAAAAGGTTTATTTGGAGGTTGGGTATGAGATTCAGGCCTTGTATAGATATACATAACGGACAGGTTAAGCAGATAGTTGGTGGGAGCCTAAAGGATACAGGGAATATGGCGAAGGAGAATTATGTGGCGTCGGAGGATGGAGCATATTTTGCAGAGCTATATAAGAGGTATAATCTGAGTGGAGGACATATTATTCTACTGAATCCGGCGGATAGTGAGTATTATGAGAAGGATGTATATCAGGCAAAGCTGGCACTTAATGCATATAAGGGTGGCTTGCAGATTGGTGGAGGAATAAATGCCCGGAATGCGGAAGAATTTATTAAGCTTGGAGCATCTCATGTTATTGTGACGTCATATGTTTTTAAAAATGGTGAAATCAATATGAGTAATTTAAGAGATGTTATGAGTGCAGTTGGCAAGGAGCATCTTGTACTTGATTTAAGCTGCAGATGGCGGGAGAATGCTTATTATATCGTAACTGACAGATGGCAGAAGTTCACAAATGTTAAGGTGGATTTTGACACATTATCAATGTTGTCAGAAAACTGTGATGAGTATCTGATACATGCCGTAGATGTGGAAGGAAAGGCATCGGGTATTGAAGCAAATATTGCTACAATGTTAGGCGAGTGGGGTAAGATTCCGATGACTTATGCAGGTGGCGTTTCTTCGTTTAAGGATTTGGATGTCCTTAGAAAATGTGGAAGGAACAAGCTTGACGTAACAATAGGCAGTGCCCTGGATATATTCGGAGGAAGAATGAAATTCCAGGATGTTATAAAGTATATGGAGGAAAGCTATGAAGAGATTTAAGAAGGCAGTTGCGATATGCGTTATAGCGGCGATGACTGCTACAATGTTTGTTGGATGTGGTAAAGGAAATAATACCAGCGAGGATGTAACAACAGAGGCTACGTCAGAGGATGTATCCACTACTGAGGCGGTATCTGAGGATACTACTGAGCTTACTACAGAGGAGGCTACAGAAGAAGAGAAGGAAACTATTGCTGATGGAGATAAGGTAATTGAGCTTACATTTGATAAGGACGTTGAGGATTGTCTTACATATGTAAATGGTGGCGATATTAAACTGTCAGCGAAGGGTGGAGAGTTGGTTGCTGCAATCAAAAGAATAGGTAAGCTTGATTACGCTAATCAGATTTACTATGATGGCTTTAAGCTTCACCAGGATTGTGTTTATGAGTTTTCATTCGATGTAAAATGTGATATCGAGCGTAAGCTTCAGTGGCGTTTCCAGATAAATGGCAGTGATTATCATGCTTATGCTATGGAGGATATTGATATTGGACCGGAGGCTAAGACTGTAACTGCTACATTTACTATGGCAGAGGCTACTGACCCTGCACCGAGACTTTGCTTTAATGCAGGAGCATTTGATGGAATGGCTGCAGATACAGCTGAGCACAATATTTATTTTGATAATATTGTACTTACGGCAGTAGATACTTCTAAGGTTGTAACTAGTGATTCTCTACCGGAGGCAATACCTGTAAAGGTAAATCAGCTTGGATACAAGGCAGCTGACTATAAGAAGGCAACAGTTACTTCAGAGGAAGCGACAAAGTTTGATGTTATTGATGTAGCATCAGGAAAAAGTGTATACCAGGGTAACTTATCAGATGTAATAAATGATGACCCTTCAGGTGAGAAGTGCAGGCTAGCTGATTTCAGTGAGGTTGTAACAGAAGGAACATATAAGATTGTTACTGATAATGGTCTTGAGTCATACGAATTTGAGATAAATAATAATGTATATAATAATATATATAAAGATACTGTTCTTATGCTTTATAAGCAGAGATGTGGTGTTGAAACAGATGACAGCATAGCAGGTGAATTCGCACATGGTGTTTGTCATAATGAGAAGGCAGTAGTATTTGGAACAGAAACTGTACTTGATGTATCAGGCGGCTGGCATGATGCCGGTGACTATGGACGTTATGTTGTACCTGGAGCTAAGACTGTAGCAGACTTATTCCTTGCGGTTGAAGATTCAGAGCTTGCTAAGGCAGATGACCTTGGCATTCCTGAAAGTGGTAACAATGTACCTGACCTTCTTGATGAGGCAAGATATGAGCTTGAATGGATGCTTAAGATGCAGGATGCGTCAAGCGGTGGCGTATACCACAAGGTTACATGCGAGATGTTCCCTGGAATTGTAATTCCGGAGGAGGAGACTGATCCGCTTGTTATTGCTCCTATTTCAAAGACAGCAACCGGTGATTTTGCAGCTGTTATGGCTAAGGCAGCAGTATTATATAACGAATATGATAAGGATTTTGCAGCAACATGTCTTGCAGCTTCAAGAAATGCATGGGCATATCTTAAGGAGCATGTAGAAGACAACGGATTCAAGAATCCTAAGGGAATTGAAACAGGAGAATACCCTGACAGCAATGCAGATGATGAGTATTTATGGGCAGCAATAGAGCTTTATATTGCTACTGATGAAGAAGAATATAAGACATATGTAACAGATGCAGTTGCTAATACAAAGAAGATGCCATACGGTCTTGGTTGGGCTGATGTTGGTATGTATGGTATATATGATTACTGCATGTATGTAGGTGATAACAGCGATATAGAGGAGATACTTGTTAAACGTGCAAATGCATGTAAAGCCTCATCTGCAAAGGATGCATATGGTGCATCGCTTGGTGCAATATATCCATGGGGAAGTAACATGACAATAGCTAATAATGGTATGATTCTTGTTATGGCATATCATGTAACTGAAGATATTTCATATCTTGAGCCGGCAAAATATCACTTGGATTACCTCCTTGGAAGAAATCCTGTTGGCTATTGTTACGTAACAGGTTATGGTGATGTATCACCTCTTCACACACATCACAGACCATCACAGGTACTTCAAAAGAGTATGCCTGGTATGCTTGTAGGTGGAGCAAACAGTAATCTCGAGGATCCATATGCTAAGGCAGTTCTTTTAGGGGAGGCACCTTCTCACTGCTATGTTGACAATGAACAGAGCTTTTCATGTAATGAGATTACAATATATTGGAATTCACCTCTTATATATTTGCTCGCAACATTAAAATAAAGTCAGGTTTGAATAATGGACAGAATTAAAAATTTATTTAAAAAAGAGATAGTAAGATATATCGTGGCTGGTGGTTGCACCACCGCGGTAAATCTTATATCCTTTTTTATGCTTAGGTTATTAACAGACTTATCACGAAGTGCAGTAAGTACAATATCGATTTCATTATCAATTGTATTTGCTTTCTTCGTGAATAAGTTTTTTGTGTTTATTAGTGAAAAAAAGAAAATATGGGTTATTCTGGGCGAATTCTGCTCGTTTGTGGGAATGCGTCTTTTTGCGATGCTTGTTGAGATAGTCGGAACAAATCTTTTGTGTGACTCCTTTAGGTATAATGAGTTTATTTCCAAGATATTAATACAGGTTGTCGTAATGGTGCTTAACTATATATTCAGCAAATGCTTTATATTTAAGAAAAGAGATAAGAGCATTTCACTTAAGGAATTTGTTAAGGATAACTATGTTTATATTTTATCTTTTATAATACCGGCAGTATTTATGCTTGGTGTCTGGATTGCAATGGGAATAGGTCCGTTTGGAGGACACAGCCTTACAATGGTTGACAGCCTCCATCAGTATCTGCCATTTTTCTCAGATTATCAGGACAAGCTTGTTAATGAAGGCAGCCTGTTTTATACATGGACTATAGGTCTTGGTAGCAACTTACTTGCAATTATTGCATATTATCTGGCATGCCCACTTAATTTTATCGTTGTAATATTCGGCAAATCTAATCTCTATGTGGCAATGAGTCTTCTTATTAGTCTTAAGATTGCCCTGTCAGGACTTACTTTTTCCTCATATGCAGCTAATAAATGTAAGGATAAGCATATCTGGGGGATTATAATATTTGCCGTGGCATATGCTCTGAGCAATTATATTATCGGTTATTCCTGGAATGTAATGTGGATGGATTGTATCATGATTCTTCCTCTTATAATGAAGGGTTATGACAAGATGGTTGAAGAAGGAGATGTGAAGCTTTATACACTTTCGCTCTTTTATGGACTGTTATGCAATTATTATATATGCTTTATGATTTGCGTTTTCCTTGTTTTGCAGTTCTTCCTTACAAATCATCATGGAATAAAGAAATTCTTTGTAAATGGTCTGAAATTTGCAGGTGCTTCGCTGCTTGCAGCAGCTATGGCGGCATTTCTTCTTGTTCCGGCATATTTGGGACTTAACACAACGGCTTCTGCTACAAGAGTATTTCCTAAGTCAGAATGGTATGGCAGTATTTGGGAAATGATTAAGCAGATGTTTGTATTTACACCACCAATAAAGAGCCAGCAGTTTGACGGCGGGGTAAATCTTTACTGCGGAACAATATGCATGTTGCTTATATTTGTATATTTGCTTAACAGAAAGATTAAGCTGTGGGATAAAATCAGAAATGTAATTCTTATTGTATTCCTGATGGCAAGCTTTAATAACCAGCTGCTTAATTATATCTGGCACGGCTTCCACGACCAGTATGGAATTCCAAACAGATTCTCATTCCTGTTTATATTCATTCTTCTTGCACTTAGCTGTGAGGCATTATATAAGCTTGATAAAATGGATATTTCCGGCATTTTGTTTTCAATTGCATTTGCTTTTGGATTTATAATTATGTGCAGCTTTAATTTCTCGTTAAAGAATAATGCAATGTTATACACTGAGATATTCCTTGCGATATATGGAATTGCACTTGTTGCATACAAGCTGTTTAATAACCTTGGCAAACAGATTATAATGATAGTCCTTATTGGCGTATGTATTACAGAAACCATTCTAAATGGAATAAATGGATACGACAGCAACGGATATGTTGATATAAATCAGTATTTTGGCGAGGAAGAAGCACTCTTTGAAGCAATTGATTCTGTTAAGACAGATAATTCAGGATATAGAATGGATTTTGCAGATACAACGATTGTGGATGAATCCATATACTATAATATCAATTCTATAAGCCTGTTTGGTTCGACTGTATCAGCATCATTAGTTGATGCCATGCATGGACTTGGGTTTTATACAGGTGCAAATGAGTTCCTGTTCGATGGTGCGAATCCTGTATCAATGGCTGTGCTTAATATAAGATATGTATTTACACACAAGGATGATTATATTCCATATGATGTTGAGTCGATTGGCTCAGTTGATGGGGTAAATATATACCAGAATGAGTATACACTTAATACCGGTTTTATTGTCGATGACAGACTTCTTGAGTGGACGAAGCAGGGCGATAATATGTTTGATAGCGTGAATTCCTTTGTTGAAAAAGCTACAGGAGTACCTGTTGTATTTAGCCAGCTCTACCCGGAGGTTACGCCTGTAAGCGATTCTTGTGAGGTGAGTCATGATGGTGGGCTTAGTGAGTGGTACACATACAAAAAGCTTAATGATGGCGCATGTAATTTTATGCTTGATTTTACTATTACTGAGGACAGTAATGACATTTACATTATTGCAAACAGCAGCTCCATAAATAAGATAAGGATATATATTAATGGAGAGGAAGAGAATTACGACAGGCTTCAGTATCAGACCTACCATGTCGGACATCTGGTTAAGGGCGATAAGGTATCGGTTGAGTATTGTTTCAGAGATAATCAGCCAAGCAACGGTAAGTCAAGGTTTGCAGTAGCAACATTTAACCGGGATGCATTTCTTGCGGCATATGACATTCTTTCTGAAAAGCAGTTGACAACAAGTGTATTTAAGGATGGATATGTAAAGGGTACAATTAATCTTGAGGAGCCGGGACTGCTGTTTACTTCAATTCCTTATGACAAAGGATGGACTGTATATGTAGATGGTAAGAAAACAGAGATAAAGACTGTGGCAGGCGCATTTATCGCAGTTCCACTAGATGCCGGATCACATACAATTACATTTGAATTCTTCCCTTATGGTTTAAAGGAAGGATTAATAATAACAGTATTTGGATGGATTGTTATGGCGCTTATTATGACATTTGCAGGTAAAAAGAAAAGAAATGATATGGTGTCTAATGTGTACAAAGATGAAGAGGAAAATTGTTAAAAATTAGCCATAAATTACCATAGTATCGTTGACCTTAAGAAATATTTATAATATAATAAACCTATATGATTTGATACGTTAGTCTAACTGTATCAAGTGCGTAATAAATTATAGGAATGGAAGGTGCATCAATGGATAAGATAAAGAGTATTGGTTGGAAGCCGTTAGCTATAGTGGCAGCTGCATTAGCTCTTGTTGCAGGTATTTTAGGTATTGCTAACATAGGAGTGGGTGCTTTAATATTAGGAATTTTGGCGGCTGGTGTTACATTTGGAGTAATGTTTATATTTTGTGGAGATGGGGGTAATAGCGCAGCCGGTAAGGTTGATAAGTATAAGAAGCTTTTCATGAACCTTCCTATCGGATTTGCTCAGGCTAAGATAATCAATGACCCTATTAATGGAACTAGCTACCAGATAGTTGATGCAAATGAAATTTTTGGTGAATATTTTAAACTGGATGTAACTGATTATGCTGATAAGAATCTTGGAGAAAGCAAGATTGAGGTTCTTCAGGATATCAATGCATGGTTTACGGCATATAACAATTCAGGTACTAAGGAAGGTGACCTGATGGATGTTGAGATTACCATGGAGTCTCTCCAGAAGGTATTCAACACTGTTATGTACATGTCTGAGGCTGATTACATCAATATGGTTGTAATTGATGTAACAGAGCAGAAGGAGACAGAGAATAAGCTTAATAAGGCAATTGTTGATGCTAATGCAGCATACAAGACTCAGGCTGAGTTCCTTGCTAACATGAGCCATGAGATTAGAACACCTATTAATGGTATTCTTGGTATGCTTCAGCTTACACTTATGGCTGAGGACCTTCAGGCAGATTACAGAGATAACCTTGTAACAGCTAAGAACTGTGCAGATACACTCCTTAGACTTATTAATGATATTCTTGATGTTAGTAAGCTTGAGGCAGGTAAGTATAAGATTAAAGAAGAGATATTTGATATTAAGGAAGCTATTGAAGATACAGTTGCTGCTCAGATTCCAATTGCAACAAACAAAGGACTTCAGCTTGACTGCTCATTTGGTAACAACATACCTAAGCTTGTTAAGGGCGATGGACAGAGAGTTCAGCAGGTTCTTAACTGCCTTCTTTCTAATGCTATTAAGTTCACATCAGAAGGTAGCGTAAGAGTTAAGATTGCTTCTATGGATATGGAAGATGGAGGCGAGAGCAAGGTTAAGATTCGTATCGCAGTTGCTGATACAGGTATTGGTATCTCAGAGGCTAATATGAGCAAGCTCTTTATCAGATTCAGCCAGGTTGATGCTTCTGATACAAGAAAGTATGGCGGTTCAGGTCTTGGACTTGTTATTACAAAGCAGATTGTAGAGCTTATGGGTGGTAACATTCAGGTTCAGAGTAAAGAGGATATAGGTTCAACATTTATTGTTGAAGTTCCAATGAAGATAGTTAAGGCAGCTGATACAGCAGCTGAGCTTGTTAAGGAGAAAGAAGAAGCTGCAGTATTTTCAATTAATGCTCACAGCAAGGCAAGAATCCTTGTTGCAGAGGATGAGCCGGTTAACCAGCAGGTTATCGGTAAGCTGCTTGGTATGGCAGGCTTCTCATATGATATAGCTGAGAATGGTCAGAAGGCAGTAGAGCTCTTCAAACAGAAGATATACGATGCAGCTCTCTTTGATGTTCAGATGCCTGTAATGGATGGTATTGCTGCAACTCAGGAGATCCGTGAGATTGAGAAGAAAGAGAAGAGAAAGAGACTTCCAATTATTGCAGTAACAGCAAGAGCTATGTTTGGTGATAAGGAGAGAATCCTTGAGAACAAGCTTGATGATTATATTGCTAAGCCATACAACTTAAATGATGTTGTAGATACACTTAATAAGTACATAGAAGATTAATTCGATAAATAAGATTAATTTGGTTTATTAGATTAATTTGGTTTATTAGATTAATATAATATTTTAAAAAGATGCGAAGATAAGAAATTCTTCGCATCTTTTTTATTGAAATTGGTTAAAAAAGCGATTATATAACTATTTATTATAAAAAAAGACATTTTACAAAATGTGTAGGAATTTTAATGGTGTTACACATAAAAATCATAACAAATATTTGAATTAAGGCAATGTGGATAATAGCTACAATATATTTCATGATGCCTTTCGTTATACGTAAAGTATTGCATGCAAAATATATAAATTTTTCTTTATAAACAGGGTATTTACAAAGTATTTTTTTGGTGGTAACGTAGGGATACATTCAAGAAAAGGAGGCGGGATTGGAACATATTATTTATCTAATATTAATTGCTTACACCGCAGGTGCCATGGTTATGGATTTGATATCCTTTAGGATTCCAAATGGATATATATTATGCGGTATGGCAATGGGATTAATATCATCCTTTATTCGAGAAGGCGTGCACGGTATTCTTGAGGGAATTATTGGGGGTATTATTCCGATTATTTTATTATTTGTATTATTTTTCATTAAAGCCATGGGAGGCGGAGATATTAAATTATTCTCGGCAATAGGTTGCTTTATAGGCAAGAGTATTGGCTTTATCCTATTGTATTCCTTTATATTTGGAGGAATATTATCAATTATTTATCTGATCAGAGCATTTGTTAAATCTATGGCGTATCATAGCTCGAATACGCACAAGGATTTACAGAATAGTTTACAAAACAATATCAATAACAATTCAAGAAAGAATTCAAGAGAAAATTCAAGAGACAATTCACAGGATATTTATAAGGGATTATGTTACATATCAAAAGATAAGTTATCTCCGCTTAAAGCGAGAATTCATTTTTCTATAGCAATATTCGCAGGGGTAATTTGCTTTATTGTAACAGGGTATGTTTAGTATATAAAAACACAGGGGGTGTTTAAATAAGACAATATAAGGTTGGTATATGTGATAATGAGCAGGCTTACATGATGGGACTAATGAATTATATAAATTCTGATATGAATAATCCGCTCTATGCAATGGCATTTTCTTCAGCTGCGATGCTTCAGGATTATCTGCATAAGTCAAAGCTTGATCTGATAATTATATCATATGATATAGCTGAGGAATTACAAGATAATGTATTAGGAAATACGAAGCTGATATATTTGACAAAGGATAGCTTAGGCAAGGAATACAATACTCCTGATTGCAGCTATGTGTTCAAATATATTCGGGCTGCCTATATATGCGATACTGCTGTATCAATGCTGGATAAAGGAAAACCACGTATTAAGAATAATATTTATCGTTCATATGCAGTTATTTCCCCAATAGGCCGATGTGGTAAAACAAGACTTGCCAAGGCAGTATGTTCACTTGATGAGGTGCGTGGTGGTCTATATGTAGGAATGGAGGCATATTCAAGTACAACTAATAATGGATATCTGTCTTGCGATGACGGTAGCATTAGAGCTGATGCATCATCTGATATTTTGTATATGATTAAGAATAGAGATGAGCAATTAATCGATTTTATTGAAAAAAACATTGTAAGTGAGAATGGAATAGGGGTTATACCATCTCCGCTGATTTATCAGGATATTAAAAATCTAAATAAGGACGACATGAGCTGGTATATTGAGCAGCTTATAGAGTGGGGACGCTATACAAGTATTGTTTTTGATATTGCATCGTCAGTATTATATGACATTTCATGTCTTGAGGCCTTTGATTATATTCTAATGCCGGTTCTTTCTGATGAAATATCAAGAGTAAAGATTAATTCTTTTTATAATATGCTAAAGGTGTATGAGCTACATAAAATGGCAGGAAGAATAATGGAGATTACAGTTCCTGATGTTAATATTGATAACCCGATAATGATAAGGGAAATAGAGAAATGTATTGGAGGAAATATTGCTGGATAATGATATTAAGAACCAAATAAAGGCCTGTGTAATAAATGACATGGATATGTCTGATGACATTGAAGATGATAAGGTAAGCAGCATTATTGACAAGTGCATATTAAATTACAGAGGAGAAAAGAGAATAAGTCTTTCAGATAAGCTTGAGCTAAAGCATGAACTATTTAATACCTTAAGAAGACTTGATATATTATCAGATCTGCTTTCAGATGATGAGATAACCGAGATAATGATAAATGGTCACGGTAATATATTTATAGAAAAAGGTGGAAGGCTTTCAAGACTTAATCAAAGCTTTGAAAGTGAGGAACGACTTGTATCTGTAATTCAAAATATTGTTTCCGGGTGTAACAGACTGGTAAATGAGTCAAATCCTCTTGCTGATGCAAGACTTTCGGATGGTTCGCGTGTGAATGTGGTTTTGCCGCCGATATCTCTTAATGGGCCGGTTATGACTATTCGTAAGTTTCCAAAGGAAGGAATGACGATGGGGCGGCTGATTAGTATGGGTGCGCTGTCACAGGAGGTTGCAGAGTTATTAAGAGCACTTGTAATTGCAGGCTATAACATTTTTATTTCGGGCGGAACAGGCGCAGGTAAGACAACATTTTTAAATGCATTATCAGGATATATTCCAAAGAATGAAAGAATAATTACAATTGAGGACTCGGCCGAACTGATGATAGAAGGGGTTGATAATCTTGTTCGGCTTGAAGCAAGAAACGCAAATGTTGAGGGTGAGAATGAGATAACGATTAGAGACTTAATAAAGTGTAGTTTAAGAATGCGTCCAAACAGAATAATTGTCGGAGAGGTTAGAGATGCTGCAGCAATTGATATGCTTTCAGCAATGAATACAGGTCATGATGGCAGCTTGTCAACAGGTCATGCTAATTCATCCGGAGATATGATTAGCAGACTTGAAACAATGGTACTTATGGGGGTTTCTATGCCGATTGAAGCTATAAGGGGGCAGATTTCTTCGGCTATAGATATTATTGTTCATTTGGGACGACTTAGGGATGGAAGCAGAAAGGTAATGGAGATATGTGAGGTGATGGGGATGAGCGGTGGCGAGGTTATTCTTAGCAAGCTTTATGAGTATATTGAAACAGATGTCATAAATGGACAAATCGTAGGAAAGCTTCAGAAAATCAATGATATTCATAATTTGGCTAAGCTAGAGGCAGCAGGACTTATAAGCATTGTTAGGGGTTGAGTGATATTAGGATAGACTATAAAAGCTATAAGCTAAATGTAAAAGAAACAATAGCATGCATAATTATTTATACATTTATTATTGCGGTCATAAGCCTGTTGTTCTACAATTCTTTATTTGCAGTTTTGGCTATGTATCCATTTATATTTGTTTTTATTAAGACGGCATCAGACAGACTGCGAAAAAAAAGGTGCAGACAGCTCCAAATAGAATTTGGTGAGATGCTTGATATGTTATCAGCAAGCTTAAGCGCCGGTTACTCGCTTGAGAGGGCATTTATGCCGGTATATGAGGAGGTTCATGGGATATATAAAGGAAATAGTTTGATTGAAAATGAGCTTCGAATTATTAACAGAGGTTTGCAGCTAAATGAAAGCATAGAAGTATTATTAAATGATTTTGGTGAACGTTCCGGTATATCTGATATAAGAGAATTCTCTCAAGTTGTCGTTGTTGCAAAAAGGACAGGCGGAAATATAGTTAAGATAATAAAGAAGACAACTGAGCATATGAGATCAAGACGAGAGGTCGAAAGTGAGATAGCAACAATGGTGGCGGCAAAGAGAATGGAACAAAGGATAATGAGTATTATGCCATGCGTAATTATTGCATATATGAGGCTTACTAATGGTGCATATATGGATTGCTTATATGGCAATCCGGCGGGAATTGTAGTTATGAGTATTTGCCTGATAGCAGCAATATTATCAATTTATTGGGGAAGGCGGATAGTAGAAATTGAAGTCTAATACGTATAGGAAAAAAGGAGTAGTATCAAGACTATCAGAGAAGATATACATGTATATAAGTAGATTTGTAAATGTATCTGAAACAGAAAAATCCATTAGAAGCATTTGTGTTGAAGCTCCAAAGGAAATATCTGTCAAATGTAGAAGTTACTATATTGGTACAATAAAACAGGTAATCATTATACTGGCTATCAGCATAATAATATCTGTTATTGCAATGGTTAAACATGCATGTAGTAAGGATGAAATAGTACTAGAAAGGGAAGGCTATGGGGGCGATACAAAAGAGCTGGAGTTATTAACCCGGATAGAAGATACGGTAACAAGATTTTCTGTTGATATTCTTCCAATTGAATATACGGAAGAAGAGATAGAACAGATATTTGACAAGGGGTTTGAATATATTGACGAGAATTTCCTCGGCTCAAATAGCTCAATTGATAGCATAACAGGTGATTTGAATCTGATGTCTTATATTGAAGAGCTTGGTCTTGAAGTAAATTGGACATCCTATGAACCGGATATAATAAATAGCAGTGGCGTCATAACAAAAGAGCTTCTTGACAAACCTTGCAAAGTAGTGCTTGTTGCTAAGCTTTCATATATGGATTATTCGCGCAGCAAAGAATATGTTCTTAATGCAGTTGGAAGACAGGCTACAGGAAAAGAACAAATAATAAACAGCATAAAGAGCTTTATTATGGATGCTCAGATAAAAAAGCCTGATGAAGAAATTATAATAATTCCTAATGAAGTAAGTGGCTATACGCTTTCGTTGTCAAAAAAAGGAATAAATGCTTCATTTATTCTTATATGTGGATGTGTGGTAGCAGTATATGTTATTGCTAAGAAGAATTCTACGCTAAAGAATATGAATAAAGAAAGGGATAGCATACTGTTACAACGCTACCCGGAATTTGTTGACAAGCTATTGTTATATATGGGTGCAGGTCTATCTGTTAAAGGTGCATTATATAAGCTTTCTGAGGAGAAACAGTATAGTCAAAGCTCAAATAAGAGCAAAAGCTATAATCTGCTAGAGGAAGAGCTTGGTTATACGATTAATGAGATTTCTTCAGGTATTTCAGAAAGTGATGCATATATAAACCTGGGGCATAGGCTAAAGCTTCCGGTCTATATGAAGATATTTTCATTATTGTCTCAAAATATTAAAAAAGGAACTAAGGATGTACTAATAATGCTAGAGCAGGAAAAAGAGAGTAGCAATTTCCTTAAGCGCGAGCTTGCTAAAAAGAAGGGTGAGGAGGCAGGAACGAAGCTATTATTTCCAATGTTTGTTTTGTTGGGAATCGTAATGATTATTGTAGTAGTTCCTGCATTAATGAGTTTTTAAAATTTTTGTTGTGTATAAGTTGTAAGTAATAATAAGAAATAATTCGTAAGAAGCAAATTAGGTGAATTAATACTAGATATGGGAGGAGTTTATATGAATACAATAAAGAATTTCGTTGATGATGAGTCAGGTATGGGTGTTGTAGAGGTCTTGCTAATAATTGTCGTATTAATAGCTATGGTATTAGTATTTCAGGAACAGATTTCAATTCTTGTAAATAATATATGGAAATCCATAGGAAAAAGTGCAAAAAAAATATACTAATTAGAAATTGCGTCAGGGGGATTTTATTTGAATAACAAGGGTCAGATTACCGTGTTTTTATGTGTTGTTATGACGGTGATGATACTTATAGGTCTTACTGTTATTGAGATAACAAGAATTAATTCAGAAGAAATATCATTTGACTATGCTTCAAGAGGCGCTATGGAAGAGGTTAAAGCAGGATATCACAAGGAACTGTTTGACAGATATCATCTATTGTTTAGAGAGCTTTCTCAAGAAAATAAAGGCGAGACTGAGATATGTGGTGAGATTAGGCAGTATATTGATTATACCTTGGGCGAGGGTGAGCACAGGGATATAACGGTTGAGGACATACTTCTTAATGGACGAGTAGGAATAATGCAGGATGAGCTAAAGCCATTTAGGGATGAAATTACTGAGTATATGAAGCTTAAAACAGAGCTGACACTAATCGATGATCTTATTGATATGATAAAGCAGGGTGAGGAGGCTTCTGAAAAGGCAATACAGTATATTGAAGATGGTAAATTGGATGTTTGTTCTGGGGAAAGCAACTGGAATGGAGAGGATCCAAGAAGTGTGATGACGAAACAGACTTCAGGTGGTCTTATTTCTTTACTAACAGCTGATGGTATGGCACCGTCAAAGGATAAAATTGATACAACAGATTTTCCATCTCAGAATAAAGGGCTGTATGAGGATGAAGATGTCCAAATTAATCTTAGCGATATTGACGAAATGGAAAAGCAGCTTGGAATATCTAATAGTGACTGCATATTAAAGCTACAGCAGAATTACTATGGAATAGCTTATGCGCTAGACTGCTTTGATTATTATACCTGTGATAAAGATTATAATAACAAACTTAACTGTGAGGTTGAATATTTTATATGTGGCAAGAAAAGTGATTATGATAATCTGTCCTCAATTGTAAATAGAATTATATTACATAGAATGCCATTTAATCTTATTTGTCTAATGATGGATAATACCAGAATTGCGCAGGTTGAAGCTATTGCTGCAGTGCTGTCGCTTATTCCGGGAGTATCATTTTCGGCTGTTAAGTATTTGCTTGTTGCATGTTGGTCATATGCAGAGACTCTTGTAGAAATAAAATCCCTTCTGGCGGGAAATAGAATTCCAATATTAAAAACAGAACAAAACTGGCTTACAGATATCAATAAGCTGGATGAGCTTACAGATATGGACAGCATTAATTATGATGGCCCCGGTGGCATTGATTATAAGGGCTTTTTAATGATTTTTATGGCAGAAAAAATAAATAAATTGTACTACAGAATGGCTGATATTATTCAGCTTAACCTGCAAAAGAATAATAGCGATTTTAGATTTGAAAACCTTACATATGCATGGACAGTGGAGGTTAAAGCCAGACTTTGCCCAAGGTATTTGTCATATATAAATTCATTTAAGAATGTTAATGAGGTCGATGAAGATATCTATAGATATAGTATTCTTCTTGAAGCCGGGTATTAGAAAGGTGAGTGCTGTATGTCCTCTTATTGTAATAAAAAAAGAATAGTATCTGGTAAGTTGCCTCTCCAAGCACGTTCCCAAATAATCATGTATGATAACAATGAAAAAATGTGCAATAAGAGGATATTCAGGACTTTCTTTTCTAAATATAACGAAGGAAGTGCAACGGTAGAAGCAACATTTGTAATTCCAATTTTTATTTTTTCAATGATGATTATTAGTATGCTTAGTCGCATGATGTGCACTAAAGCAGTGGTATATGAAGCATTAGTGGAAGCATCAGTGCATTTGGCAGAGTATGAGTATCTGTATGATATGGCGGATAAGCATACTGATATTGAGTTAAATGAAGGAGTTAGCGGAACGATTGTTAATGCTGCAGCATTAAAGAGAAAGCTGACAGATTACATAGATGATAAAGAGCTTGTTGATCAAAATATAACTGGTGGAATTAATGGAATAGTAGTTGTAAAAGCAAATTATAATAGCTCTGATAATCATATTTATATAGAAATAGTATATCAGTTGAGGCTGAATACATTTTTGTTCGGCGACTTTAACTGGAATATAAGGGAAAGAATAAGACAACGTGCTTATCTTGGTTGTGATGAAGCAAATAGTGATGATGAGTGTGAAGAAGAATATGTGTATATAGCAGAAAATGAATCAGTATATCATACATCTAGAAGCTGTTACCATATTGAATTAACAGTTGTTCCTGTTAGTAGAAATGTTGTGGAAGAGAAGTATTCGTGGTTAAGACCATGTGATATTTGTGTTAAGAATAATTCTTCATCATTGCTATATATAACGAAGGATGGTGAGGCGTATCATTGTAGTAAGACATGCAGAGGTCTTAAGAGAACTATATACAGGGTAAATAGAAAGGACTGCTTGAATCTTGAGAAATGTAAGGATTGCAGATAGCAATATGAACACAAGTGCAGATAATAATAACGGAAGTGCAGTGATTGAAATGTGCATAATTGGACCACTATTGATATCTGTAGTTTTTTTTATAATTAATATTTTCCTGGTTTCCATTAATAAAAGCATTTCCATGAGAGAGGCATGTCATGCGATTTGCACAAGGGAAGACTATATTATGGATGATGCAAAGAACTATAAATATAATATAGAGCAGCAAATATCTGTCAATATGAATAGTAAATGCATGCTTATTGATAACCTTCATGTAGGTGTTAGAAAAAATGAGACTAATAAGATTATTATCAGTAATTTGAGAGGCTTTGATGAGGGAGAATTTGTGATAGATATTACATATAGGAATATATGTAAGGGAGTTATTTTTCAAGGAATTAACGCTTTTGAGGATGGGTATCAGACAAGGCAGGAAATTAGGGATACCAGCAATAATTTAAGGAGGTGGCAGATGTATGGAGATGAATTACCTGACTGATGGTGTGAATTCATACTTTGTCGCAGATAACGTATGTGCAGATATAGATTCTTATGAAATTAATATGATAAGTAATAATGATATTGAGGGGCTTTTGCCATTTGAATTTAGAAGCTTGAATGAGGACAGAATGCTGTATTTTAAGATAAATGGATATACTAAATTATCTGAATTGGTAACAGATGGGTATATATGTATTGATTATATTGAAAAGCTATATTCCGGTCTTGTTTGTACTATTAAGGATATTGGTGGTTTCATGCTTCATCCGGATAGCCTTGTTATTGATTTTAGGAATATCTTTTATTGCAATGCAACGACATGCTTTTATTTCGCTTATATCCCGGGATATAGAGTTGATATTCGAAAGCAGCTTGTAAAGCTTACAGAGGATTTTATTAGATATATCAATCATAGAGACCACAGAGCAGTTGATATTGCTTATGGCATATATGATATTGTAGCGAAACCATGTTTTGAACTGGATGAGATTACAAAGCATATTGATAGGGTAAATGGAATTTCAAATCATAGTGATAGTGATAAGAATATAAATAATGGTAAATACAGTAACTATATGCAAAGAGATAAAGCAAATGCTGACATTAGTCAAAGGAAAGAAAGAGAAATGCTTATGGATTCTCTTTTCCTTGAAGATGAAGAAGTAGTTCATATTAGTGAAAACACTGGTAGAAATAAAACAATATCAGAGGCAATAAAGAATAATTATAGAAAAATATGCATGATATCGATAATTGTAACGGCTGTAGCCGGATTGTTGATGTTTATATTTCAATCTGATAAATCAAATCAATCGGGATATATAAAGATTATGATGGTGGTACTTATGCTTATGGCAATAGAGTGCTTTATATATATTCAGCTTTCAAAATATGATAACAGGAATGAGGAAAATACAGAAGCAATAGGTTATGATGATTTCTCTGTGGCAAGACCTGTACTTGAATGTATACCGAGTGGTGGAATGTATGTTGATACAACTGATACAAAGCTTTTAGTAAATGAAACTGACACGACACTTTTGTCAGATGAAATGGATACCACGTCACTTCTTGGAGCCATGAGTGATAATATCAGTTACCGGCTTATTGCCTGTGAAGGTAATAACGTAATTGATATTAACGAAGCTTCAGTAATTGTCGGACGTGACAGAGCAACAGCTAATGCTGTAATAGATAATAAAGCTGTAAGCAGGTTGCATGCCAAAATATGCATAGATAACAATAAGCTTCAGGTATTCGATATGAAATCTACAAATGGGACCTTCGTGAATGATAAAAGTGTTGAAGCAGGCAGGTTTCTTGTTGCCGGAGACGGCGATATTATAAGCTTTGGCAATGTAGACTATTATGTTGAAAGCATAGAGCTTACATATTCCAAAAACCAATAGAGCTTCATAACCGAAAATCTAATTGATATAAAACTGCTTTTAAAGTATAATATATTGTGATGTGTAATGCTGTAATTAGAGTTGCAGTTACAATATTTTATAGTTAAAGGCAGTTTTATTTTATTATGTAGGTAAGTGATTCATACAGACTGTGAAATAAAGACTCTGCTTGTCATACATGGAGGAATGGATTATGCCATACATGGCATTATATAGAAAATGGAGACCTGATACCTTTGAAGAGGTGAAGGGTCAGGACCATATAGTTACAACGTTAAAGAATCAGATAATAAATGACCGTATAGGACACGCATTTTTGTTTTGCGGAACAAGAGGAACCGGTAAGACTTCTGTTGCCAAGCTATTTGCCAAGGCGGTTAACTGCGAGCATCCCGTTGATGGAAGTCCTTGCAATGAATGTGAGACCTGTAAGGCAATTGCAAATGGCTCATCTATGAATGTTATTGAGATTGATGCTGCATCTAATAATGGTGTAGATAATATACGTCAGATACGTGATGAGGTGCAATATCCACCTACAGAGGGTAAATACAAAGTATATATTATTGATGAGGTTCATATGCTTTCAACAGGAGCGTTTAATGCGCTACTTAAGACGCTTGAGGAACCTCCGTCATATGTAATATTTATTCTTGCTACAACAGAATCCCACAAGATACCTATAACTATTTCTTCAAGATGTCAGAAATATGATTTTAGAAGAATATCTGTAGAGACTATATCTGACAGATTAAGTAATCTTCTTCTGAGGGAGAATGTGGCAGCAGATAAGAGGGCACTTAATTATATTGCCAAGGCCGCAGATGGTTCCATGAGAGATGCCCTTAGTATTCTTGATCAGTGTATAGCCTTTAATCTGGGTAAAGAATTAACTTATGATATGGTACTTGAGACTATTGGTGCCGTTGATATTGATATTTTTGAAAGACTTCTTACCAAAGTCATAGAGCTTGATGTATCAGGAGCGATTGACGTTATAGATGAAGTAATTTGGCAGGGGAGCGAGTTGTCTCGCTTTGTAAGTGAATTTACCTGGTTCCTTAGGAATATTCTTCTTATGAAGGTTTCTGAGGAGGCTGACAAAATGCTTGATATGTCTGCTGAGAATCAGAATAAGGTGAAGGTGCTTGCGGATAAGCTGGAGCTTGAGACGATAATGCGTTATATAAATGTATTTTCTGAAACAGCTTCTAATATAAAGTATGCTACACAAAAGAGAGTTGTTCTTGAGCTTGCAGTTATTAAGCTATGTAAGCCTGAGATGGAGACAGATTATGGCAGTATTCTTGACAGAATAAGAGTTCTTGAGAAGAAGCTTGAAGAGGGTGGTAATGGCTCCGGAGTATCAAAGGAACAATTGCAGGAGATGTTATCAGGTATGGTGCCTGCCGGTATATATAATCAAGACGGCGCAACTTCAGTTGTTAATGAAGCTGAAGACGGTAACAGACTAAAGGATAAGCTTAAAGATACTTTGCCCGATGCGGCATATCATGAGCTAATAGATTTTATTAACTTATGGGATGAAATTGCATCAGATTATCCATATATCACAAGAAAGTATCTTGATAAGGGCAAGGTTCTTCTTGATGATGATAAGAAAGGTCTTTTGCTTACATTTATTGATGAAGCTGACAGTAAAAGAGCGATTGAATACTTTAAGGATAAGGAGCATATGGAATACCTTAGGTCTGTTATTGAAAGTACAACAGGCAGAAGGGTTAAGATAGACCTTAGAGTTGTATCAGCTGATAACAATATCAGAAAAGAAATTGAGGAAAATGATCTGTTAAAAATAAATTTTAACATAGATTATAAATAGAATAGCTAATTATAAGGAGGACTAGTGATGGCTAAAAGAGGTGGATTTAATGCAGGAATGATGCCTGGAAATATGAATAACTTAATGAAACAGGCACAGAGAATGCAGAGACAGATGGAGGATACTACAAAGGAGCTTGAAGACAAGATTTATGAGTCTTCAGTAGGTGGCGGTGTTGTTACAGCCAAGGTTTCAGGCAAGAAGGAGCTAATGGAGATTAAGCTTGACCCTGAGGTAGTTGATCCTGAGGACATAGAGACTTTAGAAGACCTTATTATTTCAGCTGTAAATGAGGCATTTAGAATGCAGGATAAGGATTATAATGAAAGTATGTCCAAGATATCAGGCGGCATGGGACTTGGAGGCTTACCTTTCTAATGAATGTTTACGGCGGAGAAGTAAATAAACTTATAGAGGAGCTTGGCAGACTTCCCGGAATAGGCTCAAAGACAGCTCAACGTTTGGCCTTTCATATAATAGGAATGCCTGAGGAAAGTGCGATTGCTCTTGCTGACTCTATAGTAAATGCAAAAAAGAATATTAAATATTGTAAATGTTGTTATACTATTACTGATAAAGAGACGTGCCCTATCTGCAGCTCGTCGGGAAGAAATCATAAGGTTATTATGGTTGTTGAGACTCCCCGTGATTTAGCTGCTTATGAGAGGACCGGAAGCTTTGACGGTGTATATCATGTTCTTCACGGAGTAATTAATCCGTCCTTAGGCATAGGACCTGCAGATATAAAGATAGCAGAGCTTATGAAAAGACTTCAGGAGGATGTTGATGAGCTGATTATTGCAACCGGCTCCGGCCCGGAGGGTGAGGCAACAGCCATGTATATTTCAAAGCTTGTTAAACCGGCAGGCATTAAGGTCAGCCGAATAGCAAGTGGTGTTCCTGTTGGTGGAGATTTGGAATGTATAGATGAAGTTACGCTGCTGCGTGCCCTTGAAGGCAGAGTGTACTTATAATGGACATTATAGGAACAATATGTTCCAAGGGATAAAATATAAAGAAAGAGGTGTAGAGTATGTTAAGAGTTGGTTTTCTTACTAGTGGTGGTGACTGTCAGGCATTAAATGCAACAATGCGCGGTATTGCAAAAGGTTTATATGAGCTTTTTGATGAGGTCGAAATCTATGGCTTCCTCGAAGGTTACAAAGGTCTTATGCGCAATAATTACGTGAAATTAAAACCATCTGACTTCTCAGGTATTATTACTAAGGGTGGTACAATATTAGGTAGCTCCAGACAACCATTCAAGTTGATGGGACAGCCTACAGAAGATGGTCTTGATAAAGTAAAGTCTATGAAAGAGACTTACAAGAAGCTTAAGCTTGACTGTCTGTGTGTTTTAGGTGGAAATGGTTCACAGAAAACAGCTAATCTTCTTAGCGAGGAAGGATTAAATGTTATAGGACTTCCAAAGACGATTGATAACGATTTATGGGGAACTGATATGACGTTTGGTTTCCAGAGTGCGGTAGATATCGCTACAGATACTATTGATTGTATTCATACAACTGCTGCCTCTCATAATAGAATATTTATCATAGAAATAATGGGACATAAGGTTGGTTGGATTACACTTCATGCAGGTATTGCAGGTGGAGCAGATGTTATCCTTCTTCCTGAGATACCATATGATATTAAGAAGGTTTATGAAGCAATAGATAAGAGAACAAAGAATAAGAAGGGATTTACAATTCTTGCTGTAGCAGAAGGTGCTATTTCAAAAGAAGTTGCAGAGCTTCCTAAGAAGAAGAGAAAAGAAGTTATTGCAAACAGACCGTATCCATCAGTTGCGTATGAAATTGCGGACAAGCTTAAGGAATTCACAACACAGGATATCAGAATTGCAATACCGGGACATACTCAAAGAGGTGGTAGCCCTGATGCATATGACAGAGTTATTTCTTCAAGATTTGGTGCAAAGGCTGCAGAGCTTATTAAAGCAAAGGACTTTGGAAAGCTTGTTGTATTCCTCAATAATGAGGTGACAGCAATTCCACTTTCAGAATCAGCAGGAAAGCTAAAATATGTATCTCCTGATGACGATATTGTAAAAGAAGCAAGAACACTTGGAATATCATTTGGTGATTAATTGTCACACGAATCTCCCTGTTTGCATATTAGAATAATAGATAATATTGCGAATGGGGAGATTTGTATGAATAAAGAATATTTGTATATGCCATATAACCCTGAGGATGATAATATAAGGGGGCTGATTAGAAATGGCAATGTATATAATCTAAAAAGAGGGATGTCCGGAATACTGTTGCCTGATGACCCTCATACTGATATAGACGAGGCGTGGCGTGACCTTAAGGCTATAAAAGAAATGTATCCCGGAAAAATCCGCATGATAAGTGCAATGGTTGAGGATGAGTGCGACAAGCTAGAATATGATGGAAGTCCGATGCTTGCAGAATATCCTGACAAAGAGCAGATGCGCAAGATAGCGAGAGAAGTATATGAAAGGCTTGATATCAAAGATGACGCAGAGTTTCCATTTGCCATGAAAGAGGAAATGGATGCAAATGATGATGCAGCTGCAACCTATAATCCGCCGCCATATGTTCCAAAGGGTCCGGGCTGTGTTAATTGCATGATGAGAAATATTATTGAGCTCCTGGTTTGTAATGAATTCTATTGTAGACGAGACAGATATAGGAGACGTAGAAGAAGGTTTTATTAGTGAAAAAGATTGTAAATATACTAATTAAGCTGGCAGTAGGTATAATTATTTTTTTAGTTGCTGTAGGCTTTTTCAATAAATTTAAGAATAAAGACTATGAAAATCTTGCAGCGGAGATGAAGGATGCTTATCTTCCGTTTGCTTATATAAAATATGATGACATATATATAAATGCTATGCATGGATATACATCACCTGTTGATACCACGTTGCTTAGAGAAAGCATTACACCTGTAGATGAAAGCAAGAAGGTATATGTAATCGTTGAAGATAAGACTGATTTTGGTGAGACCTATTCATACGAATTAAGATCGATTGCCGGTGATTCTCTGATAGAAGATGGTAAACCTATCATTGAAAATCTTGATGGCAACACGAAGTCTCTTGAGATAAATATTACCATGGACATTCAGCCGGATATGGAATATATGCTCATAGTAAAAATAGAGAACAACGAAGAAATTACGGCAAGGTATTATACAAGAATAGTATTAAATAACAACTATCATGCCAATTTATTGCTAAGATTCGTAAATGATATGCATGAGCTGACATTTGACACGGCTGTATATAAAGAGGATTCGCCTTTATATCAATTTCAGAAGGATTATAACGGTTCATATCAGGGCAAACTTGAGGATTATGGACTTGGACATGTGAATCTGGCTTCTTCCTATGAGGCAATTACTTGGAATGGATTAAAGCCGATGATAATTACTTCCATAATACCTACGATTAAGGAGATTGATTCGTATTATGCTGTAATAGAGCTGGAATATAAGATGATGACTAATTCTCTGGAGGATGCTTCCAGCTATTATACTACTAAGGAATTTTATCAGGTTAGCTATAATGAAGGCGATATACGTCTTTTGAATTTTGACCGTTATGTAGATGAATACTTCGGCAGAAATGACGTGGATTCGCTAAACAATGTATATGAAATTGGAATTGTATCAGATCCTTTTCCTGATTACAGATTTAGCAGTGATAATAAGAAGCTTGCATTTGTAAGAAATGGACAGTTGTGGATGTATAATTACAGCAAAAATCAGATATCACTTGTATATAGCTTCTGGCTGGATGATTTTGAAAATGCAACAAATACCTATGACAACTATGATATTAATATTATTTCCATGGATGATGATGCAAATATTACTTTTGCCGTATATGGATACATGAATAGAGGTGTTCATGAAGGAAAGCTTGGAATAGGGCTATACAAATTTAGCGCAGATAGCCTTATACTTGATGAGCTGCTATTTGTGGAGACAAATGTTCCATATGAAGTAATGAAGAACCAGCTGTCGAAGCTGACGTATTATGATGGCACTAATTTCTACTTCACTCTGGGCAATAAGGTAACCAGGATAGATATTGAGAAGGAAGAGATATCATATATTGTAGATGGTGTATCGGCTAACAGTATATATGCATCGGCTAATATGGAGGTTATTGCATATAATACAAGCGACATTCAGGCGGAGAATAATAAGATAGTTCTAATTAACCTTAAAACAGGAAACAGCTATGATATTACTTCAAATGCAAATGAGTGCCTTATATGCTACGGATTTAAGGACTCCGATTTGATATATGGAATATCAGAGGTTGGAGATAAGGATATAATAAAGAATATGAAATCCTTTGAGTCAACAAGGCTGCTTGATGATAATAAGGATACTATTCCGGCAACAAAGGTTTGCATTATTGATGAGAATGGAGAGAAAATAAAGGAATATAAGAAGGACGATTTCTATATTGCTCAGGTTGAGATAGAAACTGATTTATTATATCTGACAAGATGTAAGAAACAGGAGGGAAGCTTTGTTGGTGCTTCAGATGACTTTATAACATTTAAGGCTGATGATGAAAATCCCGGAATAAGAACAGAATTTAGAACATCAAATGAAGGCTTTTATAAGCTGTACTTTACTGTGCCGGAAGGAATATATCTGACATATAAGCCTAATCTAAATATTACAAAGAGCAACATTAGCAGCAAGAGTTTAGAGATGGTAGTCTCAATACCTAATGATGGTGCAAATTATATGGTATATGATAATCTGGGCTTAGCAAAGATATATGAGGTTGCAGGAGATGCAATAAACTATGCTGTATTAATATCAGGAATTGTAATATCGAAGAATGGTGAAGTTGTATATAGGCAAAAGGAAGCCGAAGAATATAATACAATTGCTTCTGCAATATTCCATCAAAGCTCCAGAAGTATTGACGCTTCATTATATGACTGCTTATATATGGTGCTGAATTATCAGGGCGCAGATGTAACCTATAACAACATAAAAGAGCTGACAGATGCTGTTGAGATATTAGATACCTATGGAAGGTATGAGGGCGCTGATATAACAGGATTAGAGCTTGGCCTCGTTTTGTCATATGTTGGTAATAGCATCCCTGTAATAAGCAGAATTACCGATGGAAGATATGTGCTTATTGTAAGCTATAATAGTGTTGATATAAGATATTACGATCCGGTAATTGATGAGGAGGTTGTTACATCAAGAGAAGAATATGAGAGAATGATGGAACAGGCCGGCAGCGAGATGTATAGCTATATTAAGAATTAATTATAAAAGTGGTAACAAATAAAAGACCTCGGAGATTATAATATAAATTATAGTCTTCGGGGTCCTTTATTAATAGTTTGTATAGGATATTACTCCTCTGAAATAGTACCAACTGGGCATGAACCTGCACAAGCGCCACATGAGATACACTGTGAGCCGTCAATTACAAATACGCCACCATTCTCGCTGATTGCGCCAACTGGACATGAACCTGCGCATGAACCACAACCGATACATGAATCACCAATAACAAATGCCATTTGGATGTCCTCCTTTTAAGTATTATAATCATACTTCTATATTTTAAAACAAAATTCTACATATATCAAGTAATAAAAACTAATATGATAACATCATTTAGCCGTTTAATTCATTTCTTCTTTCCTTCATAGCTGAAAGAATTATTTGCTGAGCCTTTGCAGCATCATCATTTGTAAGTGCCGGAACATCCTTCAAAGGATACTCATAACCTAACTTTTCGTATTTTGGAATACCCATCTGATGATATGGAAGAACCTCAAGCTGCTTTACATTATCAAGCTCAGCCATAAAGTATCCTACCTTCTTTAGATATTCAGGATTATAAGTGATGCCCGGAACAATAACATGTCTTATTCTGATAAGGTTGCCCTGTTCATTTGCAAAACGTGCAAAATCAAGAATATTATCAAGTGGCTGTTTAGTAAGCTTCTTATGCTCTTCAGGATCAATATGCTTAATATCAAGCATTATAAGATCTGTAACCTTAAGAAGTCTTTCATATTTAGCAAGAAGTTCAGGGTTATTGCGTCTGAACATAATACCTGATGTATCAAGGCATGTATGAATATCACGCTTCTTAGCAGCTTCAAATAACTCAATAAGGAAATCAATCTGCATAAGTGGCTCGCCACCGGTAGCAGTAATTCCACCGTTTGTATAAAATGGTCTGAGCGATTCGTATTGTTCAAGTAACTCCTCAACTGTTTTTTCTTCGCCGCCCTTCATATCCCAGGTATCAGGATTGTGGCAGTACATACATCTCATTGGACATCCTTTGAAGAAAACAACAAATCGCATACCCGGGCCGTCAACTGTGCCACAGGTTTCAATTGAATGAATGTGTCCTATCATTATATAATAATCTCCCTATAATAATACAAAAGAACGAAATATGTTCTTTAGTGTCTAATATATTAATAAAGGCAAGGGCATTAGCCCCTGCCTCTATCTTAAGTGGTTTGTTATCTAAATTACATTGCCTCGTGGAATGTTCTTGAGATAACGTCTGCCTGCTGCTCAGGTGTAAGCTTGATGAAGTTTACAGCGTATCCTGAAACACGAATTGTAAGCTGTGGGTAATTCTCAGGATGCTTCTGAGCATCTAATAAAGTATCACGATTTAATACGTTTACATTGAGGTGGTATCCACCTTCTTCAATGTAACCATCTAACATATTTACTAAGTTGTCAACCTGCTGTGTACTAGCTGCCATTATAATAGTCCTCCTTTAATCTTCATATAATTCTTCGTCCATTCCGTCCATCAAAGTAGGAACGCTACAAGCGAGATCCCCTTTGGCACAGTCAAGACATCCTAAAGTTTCTTCGGTCTTCTGGCCTGCTGCAACGGTATCATCTATAGTGATATTTACATGACCATGACCGTTACCTATCATGTTGTCTAACATTGCTACAATGTCATCTACCTGATTCTTATCAGCCATAATAAACCTCCAAATTATAAATATTCAAATTATTTGCTTAAGTCGATGTCGATATCGCCAACAAATACCTGATCTTCCTTACCAAGAGCACCAGGGATGATTGAGAATGTATTAGAAATACCATCCTGAGCATCCTTGAATGGAATCTTAGCAACTGAAGCAAGAGATGCTACAGCACCGTGAGTATCTCTCTGGTGAAGTGGGTTAGCACCTGGAGCAAATGGTGCACCATGCTTTCTACCACAAGGTGTATCACCTGTGTTCTTACCATATGTTACATTTGATGTAATTGTAAGAATTGACTGTGTAGGAATACCATTTCTGTAAACGTGCTGTTTTCTAAGCTTATCCATGAATGTTGTTACAACGTATGATGCAATATCATCAACTCTGTCATCGTTGTTACCATACTTAGGGAAATCGCCCTCAGTATTGTAGCTTACTACGATACCCTGCTCGTTACGAACTGGAGTAACCTTAGCGTACTTGATAGCTGATAATGAGTCAGCAACGATTGAAAGACCGGCAACACCAGTTGCGAAGTATCTCTTAACGTCTCTGTCATGTAAAGCCATCTGAATTCTCTCGTAAGCATATTTGTCATGCATATAGTGAATGATGTTAAGAGCGCTAACGTAAACCTTAGCAAGCCACTCCATCATATCATCAAACTTAGACATAACATCATCAAAATCAAGTGGGCCATCGCCTTCAACCGGACGATACTTAGGACCTACCTGAACTCCTGTACACTCATCAACACCACCGTTGATAGCGTAAAGTAAGC
Source organism: Coprococcus sp. (assembly GCA_016296785.1). Taxonomy (GTDB): domain Bacteria; phylum Bacillota; class Clostridia; order Lachnospirales; family Lachnospiraceae; genus Coprococcus. The sequence goes on from JAEDHX010000003.1 coordinate 43,818, forward strand.
ACTTAGCAAGGTTAGCACGAGCTCCGAAGAACTGCATCTCCTTACCGATAACCATTGAAGATACGCAACATGCAATACCATAATCATCACCGTGAAGAGGTCTCATTGCATCATCGTTCTCATACTGGATTGATGATGACTTGATTGACATCTTAGCACAGAACTGCTTCCATCCCATTGGAAGATGTGTTGACCAAAGAACTGTTAAGTTAGGCTCTGGTGATGTACCAAGGTTGTTAAGAGTATTAAGGTAACGGAATGACATCTTTGATACTAATGTACGTCCGTCAACACCCATACCACCAAGTGACTCTGTTACCCAAACCGGGTCACCAGCGAAGATCTGGTTATACTCTGGTGTACGAGCAAACTTAACGCAACGAAGCTTCATAATGAAGTGGTCAACGAACTCCTGGATCTGCTCCTCTGTAAATGTACCGGCTGCAAGATCTCTCTCAGCGTAAATATCAAGGAATGTAGCTGTACGTCCGAGTGACATAGCAGCACCGTTCTGCTCCTTAACTGCACCGAGGTATCCGAAATATGTCCACTGAATAGCTTCCTGTACGTTTGTAGCAGGCTTAGAAATATCAAAGCCATAGAATGAAGCCATCTTTGTTAATTCCTTAAGAGCCTTAATCTGCTCAGCGATTTCTTCCTTGCCACGAATTACATCATCTGTGTAAACACGACCAAATGATTCCTTCTGAGCAAGCTTATCTTCGATAAGTCTGTCTGTACCATAAAGAGCAACTCTTCTATAATCACCGATAATACGACCACGACCATATGCATCAGGAAGACCTGTTACAATGTGGTTAGTACGGCATTTTCTGATTTCTTCGTCGTATACATCGAATACACCTTCGTTATGAGTCTTTCTGTGCTTTGAGAAGAAGTCAACTACCTCAGGATCTACTGAATAGCCATTATCCTCACAAGCCTTCATAGCCATACGAAGACCACCGTAAACATTCATGCCTCTCTTGAAAGGAGCATCTGTCTGGAATCCTACGATTGTCTCCTTATCCTTATTGAGGTATCCAGGACCATGTGAAGTAAGAGATGATACAACCTTTGTATCCATATCAAGGACACCGCCTGCTTCTCTTTCCTTCTTGGTTAATTCCATAACCTGTGCCCATAAATCCTTTGTGTTCTGTGTTGGTCCCTCTAAGAAGCTATCATCACCTTCATATGGGGTGTAGTTCTTCTGGATAAAGTCACGTACATCGATAAACTTCTGCCAGTTACCGCCTTTGAAACCATTCCATGCTGTTGTTTCCATTTTAAAAATCTCCTCCTTTAGATAAAATATTGTAATTCTAAATAGATTATTTTCTATCCGGCAAGGCTAAAAAACCTTGTCAATTACTATGATTTAATTATAATTGCATATTGTATACACGTCAATTGAAAAAAGGTTAAAAGATTGTACTTTTTTTCATACAAAATAATGGAAATTACAAGGAATACAGCATACTGATTAGCATATACATTTGCAAATATAATAAAGAATATATCAACATGACTTGTATAATAATTGAAAATAGGTTATAACTAATTAATAGATTATATTATTTAGGATATATTTAATATGTAGGAGGATATACAGATGGCAAAGCAGATTGATAAGACAATGCTTATTAATGAAATTATAGAGGTTGATGCAGGCAATGCTGCAATATTGATGGCAGAGGGTATGCATTGTGTTGGTTGTATGGCAGCTGCAGGTGAGACACTTGAAGAGGCGGCTGCAGTTCATGGACTTGATGCAGATGAGCTTGCACAGAAGATAAATGAGTATCTCGCAAAGAAACAGTAAGGAGAATGGAGAATAATATGAAAACTGATGGAACTAATCCTCCCGGGCAGGATATATGTGGTCTGATTGATTTAAATTGCCATATTTTGCCGGGAATAGAAGGTGGACCGCATAATATAACTGAGGCAATACAGATGCTTCAGATTGCATATGATGAAGGAATTAGGACTATTGTAGCAACGTCTAGCTATTCCGATAAGGAAGTTGCAGAGGATGCAGAAAAGCTTGACAGACTTGTAGAACGTCTTTCAGAGGAAGCAGAAAGAATTGACAGCAGCTTTAAGGTGTTTCTTGGCTGTGAGATTAAGTATTCAGATGAATCGCATGAGAAGATTATAACAGGTATGCTTGATTCAATGGCTGACAGCAAGTATGTTATGCTTAAATTTGACTATTCAACTGATTTTGACAGTATTGCTGAGGCAATACGAGATATTAATATGGATCATTATATTCCTATTGTTGCTGATGTGGAAAGATATGAATGTCTTGAACAAGATGAAGAGAAGGTTGAAGAGCTTATCCAGCTTGGAGCATATATTCAGCTTTCCGCAGGTGCTGTAACAGGAGAGTTTGGACATGATATTAAGAGCTTTGCTAAGAAACTGTTAAAGCGTCAGCTTGTACATTTTGTTGCAACCGGTTCTTGTGACTCAGATGAAAGGGCACCTTATATTAAGGAGTGTGCCGAATACATAGAAAGAAAGTATGGCTTTGATTATATGAATGAGCTCTTGTATATCAATCCAAAGGCAGTAATAGAAAATGACGATATAGAAATATAATATATAATAAATAAAAATAATACCGGAGATATAAGCGGGCTAACTTGCCTTGTTATATCTCCGGTATTGTTATTTCCTGAGAAATATGTGTCAGACTTGCTGACCTTTTATAAAGCAGATAATGTCATAATAGCATCGTCTGATACGATTGCCTTAAAATGTTCCTTATAATGATATGGAGCAGCATATGATGACTTAATACAGCTACCGTATTCACCTATTATATTGCATGCTCTCGAAAATTCTGCAGAAGAATTGTTGTCCATTGTAATTAACAGATAAAACTTGTTGTTGGCAGGGTTCTTATATAGAGTGTTTGTGCCAAAGTAGAATCCGGCAACCTGTTTAGCTGCTTTAATTACAGTAGCAATTGAATCAAAAACAAATACCCTGAATAAAGTTGTTTTCTTTGCAGGGACATCATCCGTAGCTTCACTAATTGACTTGCCGTCTAAAGCCGCAGCCTTATTAGCTGCTAATCCGCTTATAGTATTAACTAGTCCCTCAATTGCATCAAAAATTGCTTCAGGAGGAACGGAGGCATCAGTTGCCGGTGATTGCGAAATGCCTGCCTCAGCTTCGTCATCGGCATAATAATCATCTTCGTTGTCGTCTGTGTCATCATCGAAATCAATCTCGCTGACTTTCGAAAATCTTGAAAAACGTGTATCGAGTTCTTCCGGATCTTCAACCTTTGTTACTATTAATATAAGACAATCCGGTGAAACAGGAATTGCTTCTATCATAAGAGGTATATCATCAACTTCAAATCCTAACTCTATAGATGCCTGCTGCATCATCTCCTTGAACAAAGCCTTAGCCTTGGCTGTTCCATATGCTAACTCGGATATTTTTAATTCTTTTTCTGCCAAATCTGCTTTATTAAGTGTACATCTTATTTGGTTCTCACTTAATCGTTCAATCTTCAATAGGACCATCCCCTTTACTTTAAAATCTGGCATATCCATAAGATGTGTACATAGTTTAACATATTTAGCGAATAAGTAAAATAGGATATCTTATGAAAATATGGTTATAAATTATTAAATTTTTGTGAAACATGCACCTTTAGATAAATCAAGGGCTTTACGGATTACACATGTATTATATGATACTTTATGTATATAAAATCATATTGTTCGCAGTATTTTAGAATAAAATAAAGCTTTTATTAAATGTGCTCAAAAGGCATTGAATTATTTATTTTCGTATCATATATTGCAAATAGGACATATCAGTTATTCTGATACTCTTTAGATTCTATTATTGCATTACGATATTTCTCTTGCCGAGATAACGGCTCAGGAAATTGTTTTATTCTATTTTCTATATAACAATAGATATCTTAACAAGTTCAGTTTATTTCCAGGTTTGTCCAATCTATATCTTCTCCATATATGGTTAATATATTCACAGAGCAGCTCCTTTATGACAGAGAAGATAAATTCAATAAAAAGAGGGTGATCTATGGAATAATTGTGTATCAATTATTTATGTTAATGTAAGAATATCCTATACTTATTATTTGAGGAATTATATTCTTTGATTAATTATTTAATATTATATTATGAAATTAATTTCTATGAAATAATGGGGGTATAGAAACAACACGCTTATCGGACTGCCATATACATATGTCTGCTTGCAGATTATGTATATGGCAGTTTTACTGAACGTTAATTGTGATTGTTATAATAGACTTCTATGGCGGTAGCTATAGCATTTGCAAGCTTTTTTTGATATTCATTGTCGCATAGAAGAAGCTTGTCATTAGTGTTGCTTAGGAAACCACATTCGACAATAACAGAAGTGCATTTGCTTTTTGTAAGCAGCAGGTATTCGAGATTGCCTTTCTCCATTCTTGTGTTAGTAGTGTCAAGCTTCTTTATTTCCTCCTGGATATTGCCGGCAAGCTCCTTGCCCTCTTTGGATGAAGAGTAGTAGAATACCTGACCACCATGTATAGCTTCGCCCGAATAGCTGTTTTGATGAATAGATACTAGAAGGTCAGAGTTCATTTCCGATGCGTATTTTATCCTGTTGTTTAAATCAGAGGCCTTTTTATTGGCAACGCCCTCATCATTTAGCGATATATCGTCGGTTCTGGTTAAGTAAACAATATAGCCTAGATTTTCAAGTGATTTTTTTAATTCTAGAGATATTGCAAGATTGATATCCTTTTCCTTTACTCCGTCAACGCTTACCTTGCCGGGATCAAAACCGCCATGACCCGGGTCAATTGTAATTACCGGTTTATTTACGGATGGGGGTGTATTTTCAATGGTTGAAGCTTCGGTTTCAGTATGGGAATCTGCCTGCATTGATGAATTGCCGGTCTTGTGCGTACAACCATATAATATGAAAGCGAAAATAACGCAAATGATTATTTCAAGGTGTAATATCAGTTTTTCTTTGATAATATTACTCATGTTGTTCCCTTTGATTAGCTATGGCTATGTAATTGGTATAATATATGCCAATTCATAGGCAAATATGAAATTGACATAACTTATCAAAGAGGATAAAATGATTAGGTAAAAACAAACAATATACATATAATAATAGGAGTGAGGTTATGGATTATTCAAGTATAGTGAATGGATTGGCATCAGGGGATGCAAGCTGCTGGCAGCAGCTTCATGGATTGTTGTGGCAGGATTATAATCATATGCTTGCAGGACTTGATAAGGCTGAAGCGGATAAGCTTTTTAATGAAGCCTTTCAGTCTACAGCGTCAGGCATTAATGCCCAGACAAATCCTAATACAATAGGTGATACCTTTAGAAGGAATCTTGAATGGAGCTTATCAAGTGCTAAAGGAGCTAATAAGAGTGCAGCTCCGGAGGCGTCTCCATATGGAGCATTTGATCCTTACAATCAGAATGCAGGAATGCCACAGGGTGGAATGCCACAGGGCGGAATGCCACAGGGTGGAATGATGTATGAGAATCAGAATCAGAATGTAAACCCTTATCAGTATAACCATGATACACCTGTAAAGGTTAGTGCACCAAATAAAAGTAAGGCTCCATTGATTGTAGGACTTATTGCAGGCGCTGTTGTTGTAATTGGTCTTGTTATTGCACTCGTATTTATGCTAAAGGGCGGCAAATACGATAAAGACGGATATGAGAAGATGCTTGATGATTATTTCAAGTGTTATTCTGACCAGGATATGGATGGCATGATTGATTTCTATCCTGATAAGGTAGGAGAACAGGTTTGGGATTATTCGTTGACTTACATGGGCTACAGTAATGAAAGAGATTTCTGGGATGCACTTAATGCCTTTTATGGTAAAGGATTTACAATTACTCCAAAGATAACAAATGCAGAAGAGCTTGATTCGAGTACACGTCGTGGATATGAGCTTGGATTCAATACAAAATATGATGTAGATTATGATATAGAATGCATCTATAAGCTTACTGTTGATGAAGAAATTGATGGCAGCAAATACTCAACCACAGTAAATGAGGTTATTTACGTTGGTGTAATTGATGGAGAATGGTATGTGCTTGGAGCACTTTACTAATATGATTGAACTATAGATAATACAGGAAATGGTAGTATGGAAACAGTAGTATTAAAGGCGGAGCCTCAGAATAATGAAGCTTTTAAACAAGCAACAGAAGTTTTGAGAACCGGAGGACTTGTTGCATTTCCAACAGAAACCGTGTATGGACTTGGTGGAGATGCGCTTAGAGAGGATGCATCGCAGAAGATATATGCGGCTAAAGGCAGACCCTCAGATAATCCATTAATCGTGCATATTGCTGATACTGACAGTGTATATAAGCTGGCAGAAGAGGTGCCTTGTCATGCAGTTAAGCTGATGGAGGCATTTTGGCCGGGACCGCTTACCATAGTATTTAAAAAGAATGCCATTGTGCCGGCGACAACAACCGGAGGACTTGACACAGTTGCAATCAGAATGCCGTCTCATCCGGCTGCCCTTAAGCTTATTAAGGATTCGGGAGTATTTATTGCTGCCCCAAGTGCCAATTTATCCGGAAGACCTTCGCCAACAACGTCAGAGCATGTTGTTCAGGATATGAATGGCAGGATTGATATGATATTAGATGGTGGGCCTGTCGGAATCGGTATTGAATCAACTATAGTTGATGTTACCGGTGACAGACCAACAATATTAAGGCCCGGATTCATATCTGCGAAGATGATAAAAGATATTCTTGGAGATGTGGCAATTGATCCCGCAATAGTTGATATGGAATCGGGAATGAGACCGAAGGCTCCGGGAATGAAATATACACATTATGCACCAAAGGGTGAGCTTACAATTGTTGAGGGAAGCCGGGATAAGGTGGCAGAGGAGATTCAAAGGCTCGTTTGTCAGAAGAATAAGGATGGCTACAAGACAGCAGTGCTCGCTGATACAGATAATGTAGCTTTATATAGCTGTGATAATGTATTTGATGCAGGAAGTAAGAAGAATGATATTACTGTTGCGGCAGGTCTTTATGCACTTCTTAGAAGCTGTGACGATATTGGTGCGGAGTATATATTCAGTGAGTCGTTTGAAGAGGGAGATATGGGATATGCCATTATGAACAGACTCATCAAGGCGGCAGGACATAGAATTATTAGTGTTGATTAGTATGCATATAAGACGCGGATGTCTGGTATTATGTACAGCTATATTGCACTGACATTATGTGTAACTATATTTTATGTGTAATATATATTTACTATTTAATTATTAGGAGGATGATATCATGATAGCACTTGGATGTGACCACGGTGGATATGAACTTATGCAGGAGGTAATTAGGCATCTTGAGGAGAGAGGACTTGAGTATAAGAACTTTGGTTGTTATAGCAACGAATCAGTTGATTATCCAATATATGGTCAGGCCGCGGCTAAGGCAGTTGCATCCTCAGAATGTGAGAAGGGAATAATAATTTGCGGAACAGGAATCGGTATATCAATATCGGCAAATAAGATTCCGGGAGTAAGAGCGGCACTATGTCATGACTGCTTTAGCGCAGAGGCAACAAGACAGCATAACGATGCTAATATGCTGGCTATGGGCGCAAGAGTTATCGGACCCGGTCTTGCACTCAAGATAGTAGATATATTCCTTGACACACCATTTTCAAATGATGAAAGACATATTAGAAGAATAGGAATGTTGGAATAGAGAAGCTTTCAATTTATATAGAAGCTATACAGATAAAAGCAGGAAATTATATATAGTGTTCCTGCTTTTTTTATGTAATTGGAAATTCCTCCGAATTCCTATTACATAAAAAAGCTCCGCTAAGGGTAACATTTTTGTAGTTGGATTTTCAAAAAATGTAAAAATAACTGCTAAAGGTCATAAAAAATTAATATTCGTAAAGATTCTTAGAAATATGAAAATAATAGATAAAATGTTGAACATAACGCCAAATATTGCTTGAAAAGACATGCTACAACATATAAAATAGAAATGATTGAGTTTAGACATAATAGTATCAAAATTCAAAATAAATTAAGGAGGAGTAATGTATGCTACAGGAAACCATGAAAACGGTTTGCGATGCTGAGGCAAAGGCTGATGATATAGTAAAACAGGCTAAGGAAGAAGCACAGGGCATTGTCGATAAGGCAAATAAAGATGCCATGCAGGTTGTTGAACAGGCAGAAGCAGATTCTAAGGCGAAGCTTAAGGATGCAGCGATTTTGCAGAAGGAAGATGAAGAGAAGCAGACTACTAAGGCGTTAGACAGAGCCACAGCTGAAATAGGTTCTTTAAGAGAGATTGCAGCAGACAAAGAAGCCGCTGCTATTGATATGATAATTAATGAGCTTATATAGTAGCAAAACTAGATATGTAACAAAATAATAAGAAGGGAGGTAGTAACATGGCGGTACTTGCAATGAAGAAAATCAATATTTGCGCTATGAAAAAAGATAGAAAAGCAATTCTTGAGAAGCTTCAGGCAATGGGCGTAGTTGATATCGTAACTTCCGTAAAGGAAACGGAAGACTTTAAGAAAATGAATACTACAAGCCAGCACGCTAAATATGACAAGCGAGTTTCCAATACAGATGCAGCACTTGAGATATTACAACAGTATGCACCTGAGAAAACATCATTATTTTCATCACTTGAAGGCAAGAAAGAGATAGATGATGATAAGTTAGATGAATTAATTGCAGACAGAGGAAAGTATAACCTCATGGTAAAGAATATACAGGATTTGCATAAGGAAATACAGAATTGCAAAGCCGGTATAAGCAAATGCGAAGTATCGATAGATGGTCTTAAGCCATGGCTAAACATGGATATTCCAATTAATACAACAGGAACTAAGACGACTGATGTAATAATAGGAACAATGGGACCGGGACTTAGTGAAACGATGATAGAGCAGATGATTGCAAACAGACAGCCTGACATAACATCCTATGAGGTTACGGTAATTTCATCTGATAAGGATCAGACCTGTATATTTGTAATATGTACAAAGCAGTCATCGTCAAAGCTTGAAGATGCACTTAGAGCAGAAGGCTTTACAAGAATCCCTTATTTTTCAAAGCGTACTCCAAAGGGAAAAATCGAAAAATACGAGAGAGACATCAAAGAGTATGAGGACAAAATAGAGGAAATAAAGCAAAAGCTTGTAGAACTGGCTAATGAGCGTGACAATATTAAATTGCTGTCAGACTACTACAGAATCAGAGCTGATAAATATGAGGTATTAGGAGAGCTGCTTCAGTCAAAGAGCACATTTGTAATATCAGGATATATTTTGCAGCGTGATGAAGAAAGGGTAATTGAGAAATTAAATAGTGAGTTTAGTCTAATGGTAGAAACAGAGGATGTTCCTGATGATGAGACGGCACCTGTTAAGCTCGAGAATCCTAAGATGTTTGCATCAGCAGAGGGAGTACTTGAATCCTTTGGATTACCTGGCAAGGGCGAGATGGACCCGACAGGACCAATGAGTTTATTCTATATATTCCTATTTGGACTTATGCTATCAGACGCGGCATATGGATTTATTATATTCCTTGCCTGCTTTATAGTATTAAAGAAATTCCCTAAGATGAGCGAGGGACTGTCTAAGTCAATAAGACTGTTCATGTATTGTGGAATTTCAACACTCGTATGGGGTGTGTTATTTGGTGGTTATTTTGGAGATTTGATTACGGTAGTATCAAGAACCTTCTTCCATCATGAGATAGTAATTAAACCTTTGTGGTTTGCACCACTTGATAATCCGATGAAGATGCTTATTTTCTCATTATTATTTGGTCTTATTCATTTGTATGGCGGACTTGCCTTAAAAGGATATATGGCCTTGAAGAAAAAAGATATTGTTGGATTTATATCTGATGTAGTTTCCTGGTTCATGCTTATTACAGGACTTGTAATGATGCTTATGCCAACAGAGCTGTTTGCATCGATTGCGCAGATGAGCTTCAATTTCTCACCTGCATTAAAGACTGTAAGCTACGTGCTTGCAATAGCGGGAGCACTTATTATAGTAGTTATGTCAGGAAGAAGCCATAAGAATCCGGCACTTAGATTTGCCCTTGGTTTATATGATATATATAACCTTACAGGATGGCTGTCAGATTTATTATCATACTCAAGACTTTTGGCGCTTGGACTTGCGACAGGAGTTATTGCACAGGTTGTAAATCAGATGGGAAGCATGGTAGGAGATGGCATACTTGGAATAATTGTATTTATTATAGTATTCCTTGTAGGACACACATTTAACCTTGCAATCAACATGCTTGGTGCATACGTTCATACATGCAGACTTCAGTATGTTGAGTTCTTTGGTAAATTTTATGAAGGTGGGGGAACCCCATTTAATCCATTTAAAGAAAATACTAAATATGTAGATATTAAGGAGGAAATTTAATTATGACAATGGGTACAGTTTTAGCATTAACAGGAGCTGCTTTAGCAGTTATTTTAGCAGGTATGGGTTCTGCTTATGGTGTAGGTGTTGCAGGTCAGGCTGCTTCAGGAGTTGTAAGTGAAGATCCAAGCAAGTTTGCAAAGGTTCTTATTATGCAGCTTCTTCCTGGTACACAGGGTATTTATGGTCTTCTTGTTGGTTTCATTGCTCTTTCTAAGATTGGTGTTCTTTCAGGTAGCCCTGCAGAGCTTTCAACACAGACAGGTCTTATGATCCTTGCTGCTTGCCTTCCAATCGCTATTGTTGGTCTTGTTTCAGGAAGACATCAGGGTAAGACAGCTGTATCAGCAATCGGTATCGTAGTTAAGAAGCCTGATCAGTTTGGTAAGGCAATGCTTTTCCCTGCCATGGTTGAGACATATGCTATTCTTGCACTTCTTGTATCAATCCTTGCAGTAAATGGTGTTCCGGTTTAATATTTGATGATTACACTATTTTAAAGATTGGTATAAAAGGAGACAGAGTATGACAGGATTAGAAAAAATCGTAGAACAGATTCTCCAAGAGGCCAAAACAAGTGCTGATAAGATTCTTTCTGATGCAAATGCACAGGCAGATGCAATTCTTGCGCAGGCACGTAAGGATGCTGACAAGATAAATAAGGCATCAGAAGAGAAAATCAGTGATTTTAAGACAAGCGGACAGTCAAGAGCAAAGTCATCTTCAGATCTTAAGAAAAGACAGGCTATTTTAAAGGCAAAACAGGAGATTATTAATAATATTATTGATAAAGCATACAATAAGCTCCTTGAGCTTCCTGATGATAAGTATTTTGAGATGATTGAGAAATGTCTTGAAAAGTCTGTTCAGGAAAGAGCCGGTGAGATATATTTCTCGGCTAAGGATGCTGAGAGACTTCCTAGTGATATGGTAGGCCGCATTGACAAGATAGCAGCAGCTAAAGGCGGTTCACTTGTAATATCTAAGGAAACAAAGAATATTGACAGCGGATTTGTTCTGGTATACGGCGGTATAGAAGAGAATTGTTCATTTAAGGCAATATTTAACGCAGATAGAGAAAAACTGGCAGACAAGGTTAATACATTTTTGTTTGTTGATAAATAAAATGTATCGGAGGTATATAAATGGCAGATAAATACATTTATGCGGTTGCCAGAATCAGAGCGTTAGAGATGTCACTGTTTTCACAGACAACAATAGACCAGCTGATAGGAGCGAAGTCATATAAGGATTGTATTTCATTTCTTGTTGAACACGGCTGGGGAGATAGTGAAACAGATAATACAGATGCAGATGCCATCTTGAATGCAGAAACAGAAAAAACATGGTCAGTAATACGTGAAATGGTTGATGACATGTCAATATTTGATGTAATACTTTTGCCTGATTTGTTTCACAATTTGAAGGCGGCTATTAAAACAATAGTTGCAGGAGAGGTAGATGCAGATATATTCTATGACAATGTATCTATTGGTGGGAAGGAAATGCTTGAGATAGTTAAGAGTAAGAATTTCAAGGAGCTTCCACCATATATGCAGGAATGTGCAAATGAAGCATATGAATGCATGGTACACACAGGCGATGGACAGATGTGTGATGTTATCATTGATAAAGGAACACTTCTTGCAATTCTTAGTGCGGCAGCAGAGGCAAAGGATGAGCTCCTTAAAGCGTATGCTGAAACAACTGTTGCGGTAGCTAATATCAAGATTGCAGTACGTTCATTAAAAACCGCAAAATCAATGGATTTTATGAAAAGGGCTATGGCTCCATGTGAAACTCTCAATATAGACAGACTGGCAAAGGCAGCACTTTCCGGCATGGAGGATGTAATCAAATATCTATCAGAGACAGAATATGCAGGTGGCGCATTGGCGCTTTCTGAGAGCTCCTCTGCATTTGAACGTTGGTGTGACAATAGAATTATTGAAACAATAAGACCTCAGAAGTTTAATGCATTTACAGTAGGACCACTTGTTGCATATATACTTGCCAGACTAAATGAGATTAAAACAGTTAGAATCGTATTATCAGGAAAACTTAATGGACTTCCGGATGAAGCCATTAGAGAAAGGGTAAGGGAAATGTATGTATAGAATAGCAGTACTAGGTGATTATGACAGCATATATGGATTTGCCACCCTTGGATTAGAGATTTTCCCGGTATCAGATCCTGAATATGGTGCAGCTCAGCTTAAGAGACTTGCTGAAGGCGATTACGCCATTATCTATATAACAGAGTCTCTTGCCGCAGAGCTTGAAAAAGAAATCTCAAAATATAGAGAAGTTATGAAGCCTGCAATTATACTTATTCCGGGAGTAACAGGTAATACCGGAGCAGGTATAACAGGTGTTAAGAAGTCCGTAGAACAGGCAGTAGGTTCAGACATTCTGTTTGGCGGCAATTAAATTAGAAGGGAGCGTGAATTATCCGTGGCTATAGGAAAGATTAAAAAGGTTGCCGGACCTCTTGTTATAGCAGAGGGCATGAGAGATGCAAATATGTTCGACGTTGTACGAGTAAGTGAAAGCAGACTTATTGGAGAAATAATAGAGATGCACGGTGATGAGGCATCAGTTCAGGTTTACGAGGAGACCTCAGGACTTGGACCTGGTGCACCGGTAGAGTCAACAGGTATGCCACTTTCTGTTGAACTTGGACCTGGTCTTATAAGTAGTATATATGATGGTATTCAGAGACCTCTTGATGATATTATGAAGGTTTGTGGTAATAACCTGGCAAGGGGTGTTGAGGTTCCGTCACTTAAGAGAGATATTAAATGGCCTTTCGTCCCAACTGCTAAGGTTGGAGATAAAGTTGTTGCAGGAGATGTAATTGGTACAGTACAAGAGACTGTTGTAGTTACGCAGAAGATAATGGTTCCTTATGGTATTGAAGGAACAATTAAGGATATTAAGAGTGGTGACTTCACAGTAGAAGAAACCGTTTGTGTTGTTGAGACAGCAGATGGCGACAAGGAGCTTACACTTATGCAGAAGTGGCCGGTTCGAAAAGGTCGTCCTTATGTTGAGAAGATTCCACCTGTAATGCCACTTATTACAGGACAGAGAGTAGTTGATACATTCTTCCCAATTGCAAAGGGTGGTGTTGCTGCCGTTCCGGGACCATTCGGAAGTGGAAAGACAGTTATCCAGCATCAGCTTGCTAAATGGGCAGAGGCAGATATAGTTGTTTATATCGGATGTGGAGAGCGTGGAAATGAGATGACAGACGTTCTTAACGAATTCCCTGAACTTAAGGACCCTAAGACAGGACACTCACTTATGGAGAGAACAGTTCTTATTGCAAATACATCTGATATGCCTGTTGCAGCCCGTGAGGCATCTATTTATACAGGTATAACAATTGCAGAGTACTTCAGAGATATGGGATTCTCAGTTGCTCTTATGGCAGATTCAACCTCTCGTTGGGCTGAGGCACTTCGAGAAATGTCAGGTCGTCTTCAGGAGATGCCGGGTGAAGAAGGATATCCTGCTTACCTTGGTTCACGTCTTGCACAGTTCTATGAGCGTGCAGGTATGGTTAAGACACTTGGTAGTGAAGGAAGAACAGGTGCGTTATCAGTTATCGGTGCCGTATCTCCTCCTGGTGGTGATATATCAGAGCCTGTATCACAGGCAACCCTTCGTATTGTAAAGGTATTCTGGGGACTTGATTCAGCACTTGCTTACAAGAGACATTTCCCTGCTATTAACTGGCTTACATCATACTCCTTGTATGTAGACAGTATGGGAAAATGGTTTGAGGAAAATGTAGATGAAAGATTTATGAGCGACCGTCAGAAGATGATGACTCTTCTTCAGGAAGAAGCAGAGCTTGATGAAATCGTTAAGATGGTAGGTATGGATGCGCTTTCAGCAGGTGACAGACTTAAGATGGAAGCAGCAAGATCTATTCGTGAGGACTTCCTTCACCAGAACTCATTCCACGAAGTAGATACCTACACACCACTTAAGAAGCAGTTCCTTATGATGGAGCTTGTGCTTGCGTTCTATGACAAATCAGCAGACGCATTAAAACGTGGCGCTTCAATTAGAAACATCCTTAATATGGAGGTTCGTGAGAAGATCGGTAGATACAAATATACATTACCTGAGAATATTGATTCTGAATTTAAGAATATTATGGATGCTCTTACTTCAGAGGTTGAAGAAGCTGTAGGAAAGGAGGACTAAGAGATGCCAAAGGAATATAGAACAATACAGGAAGTTGCAGGTCCTCTTATGCTTGTGCATGGTGTTGAGAATGTAACTTATGATGAATTAGGTGAGATAGAGCTTGCAAGCGGAGAAGTAAGACGTTGTAAGGTTCTCGAGATAAATGGCGAAGATGCTCTTGTGCAGTTGTTTGAGAGCTCAACAGGTATCAACCTTTCAAACAGTAAGGTAAGATTCCTTGGAAGAAGTATGGAGCTTGGTGTATCAGAGGATATGCTTGGACGAGTATTTGACGGTCTCGGACGTCCTATTGATAACGGTCCTGAGATATTACCTGATGAGAGAAGAGATATTAACGGTCTTCCTATGAATCCGGCAGCGAGAAACTATCCTTCTGAGTTTATTCAGACAGGTATTTCAGCTATTGACGGACTTAATACACTTGTTAGAGGACAGAAGCTTCCTATATTCTCAGCTTCAGGTCTTCCTCATAACAACCTCGCTGCACAGATAGCAAGACAGGCAAAGGTTCGTGGAACTGATGAGCAGTTTGCCGTTGTATTTGCAGCTATGGGTATTACCTTTGAAGAGGCTAACTATTTCACAGAGAGCTTTA
The DNA here is from genome assembly GCA_016296785.1 of Coprococcus sp. Classification (GTDB taxonomy): domain Bacteria; phylum Bacillota; class Clostridia; order Lachnospirales; family Lachnospiraceae; genus Coprococcus. The sequence continues at coordinate 59,128 of JAEDHX010000003.1, forward strand.
AGGAGACAGGTGCTATTGACAGAACAGTTCTCTTTATAAATCTTGCAAATGACCCTGCTGTTGAGCGTATTGCAACACCACGTATGGCACTTACGGCAGCTGAGTATCTTGCATTTGAAAAGGGAATGCACGTACTTGTTATTCTTACAGATATTACAAACTATGCAGATGCACTTCGTGAGGTATCAGCAGCAAGAAAGGAAGTACCGGGACGTCGTGGATATCCTGGATACATGTATACTGACCTTGCTACTCTTTATGAGAGAGCGGGACGTCAGAAGGGCAAGAATGGTAGTATCACCATGATACCTATCCTTACAATGCCTGAGGATGATAAGACTCATCCTATTCCTGACCTTACAGGATATATTACTGAGGGACAGATTATTCTTTCCCGTGAATTATACAGAAAAGGTGTTACACCTCCTATCGACGTTCTTCCGTCACTTTCACGTCTTAAAGATAAGGGTACCGGTGAAGGCAAGACAAGAGGCGACCATGCAAGTACAATGAACCAGTTATTTGCAGCTTATTCACGAGGAAAAGATGCTAAAGAGCTTATGACTATCCTTGGTGAATCAGCACTTTCAGATATAGATATATTATATGCTAAATTTGCTGAGGCATTTGAAAAGGAATATGTATCACAGGGTTATGAGACAGACAGAAGTATCGAAGAAACTCTGGATATCGGTTGGAAGCTTCTTTCTATCCTTCCTAGAGCAGAGCTGAAGCGTATTGATGACAAGTGGCTTGATCTTTACTATGGTAAGTAAACCGCTATTGTTTCAATAACACTTCGTAGCAGATTAAATGGAAGGAGGCAAAAACATGGCAAGTACAGTAGTGAATCCTACACGAATGGAGCTGACAAGACTTAAGAAGAAGCTTGTTACTGCGACAAGGGGACATAAGCTGCTTAAGGATAAAAGAGATGAGCTTATGCGACAGTTCCTTGATATGGTCAAAGAGAACATGGCACTTCGCGAGAAGGTTGAAGCAGGTATTAAAGCTGCTAATACTAATTTCGTAATTGCTAAGGCAGGTATGAGTGAGCAGACACTTCATACAGCTCTTATGGCACCGAAGCAGGAAGTTAAGCTTGAGCTTAGTGACAGAAACGTTATGAGTGTAGATATTCCGGTATTTGAATGTAAGACAAAAAGTGCCGATGAAAATGACATTTATTCATATGGTTTTGCTTTCACTTCAGGAGATTTAGATGATGCAGTAAAGTCATTGTCGGATATTCTTCCTGATATGCTCAAATTGGCAGAGATTGAGAAATCCTGTCAGCTGCTTTCAGCAGAGATAGAAAAAACACGTAGAAGAGTAAATGCTCTAGAGCATGTAATTATCCCTGATACTAAGGCCGGTATCAAATATATCAGTATGAAGCTCGATGAGAACGAGCGTAGTACACAGGTACGACTTATGAAGGTCAAGGATATGATGCTTGAAGAGGCACATCACTACAAAGAAAATCAATTCAAATAGAATTATATTATTACACTAAAGGCGCTATCTTGATTATGAGATAGCGCCTTTGTTTTGTATTTATTATTATTTGTAGGGATATACTATAACAAATGATATAAACGGCGGTGGCAAATATGAAAAAATCAGCAAAAATATATATTATTGTGCTTGTTTGGGTGTCAGCATTAATACAATTATTTGTAAATGAGAAGGTAGAAGCAGGACAAGGTATTGCAGAAGCATTTTATCAGACAGATGTAATGGAGTATGATAGCAGGTTAGAAATAACCGGAATATATGGCAATGAAAACTATAGTGACAGAAAAGTAAGGAATATTCTTAGTAACATTATATCAGAATTATCAGAAGAACAGGAAACCTATTATATATATAGAAACAGCACAAATGATATCTGGCAGGCATCCATATCAAATAGTGAATATGAGTTGGTAGTGAGCTTTGTCCGGGGCGCAAATAAGGAACGCAGTTATCTCAATATGACAGTAACAATTGATGGAACAGAAAGCTGTAATGCAAAAAACAACAGGCAGCCTATTGATATATGGAAGGAGAAGCTGGTTAAGATATATAAATCACTGGGGATAGAAGCAGAAACGAAAATAATAATGAAGGGAAGCCTTCAAGGGAAAATGAATAATGCGAGAAAAGCAGTTTGTCAAAAAAGCATAGAAAAAACATTTGATGATGACAGTATAATGTTTGTATATAAATATAATGCCGGATTGGATGTTACAAATATAGAGGTGAATGTGAATGAATAGTTCATGGCAAAATATTACTAAAATAGTAAAAATGAGTGGTTTTTAGTAAATATTTTATAAATAATGGCAACAAATACAACAAATGGACATGTTTTTACAACTCTATACCATTTTAATTTTATAAAAAAGGATATAGAATAGGCATATAGATAAACGAGACGAAATGCTGAGGGGGCATTACAAACCGAAAGGAAGGTAGAACACTTATGAGAAACATTAACGAACTTAAGCTGGAGCTTGAAAAAGGTCTTTATGACAGCAGAATCAAGGATATCTACGTAGATGAGAGCCTTGTAGCCTATAATCGTGAAAGATATGTCAGGGCAATTGATAAATATATCAGCCTGTACGGAGAAAATGATGTTGATATATATAGCGCACCTGGTCGAAGTGAGGTGTGTGGTAACCATACAGACCATCAAAATGGACATGTACTTGCAACTTCAATTAATCTTGATGCAATTGCAATAGTTTCAAAAACAGATGATATGATTATTCATCTTGTATCGGATGACATGCCAAAAGAGGTTATCGATATTTCTGAAGTGGCAAAGAATGATGCAGAAGAAGGGACAACAACAGCACTTATTAAAGGTGTGGTTGCAGGAATAAAGGATTATGGATTTAAGGTTGGCGGATTTAAGGCATATGTAACAAGTGATGTGCTTATGGGCGCCGGAATGTCATCATCGGCAGCATTTGAGAGTCTTCTTGGAACAATTCTTTCCGGACTGTATAACGATATGGCTGTTTCATCGGTTGATATTGCCAAAATTGGTCAGTATGCGGAGAATGTTTACTTTGGTAAGCCATGCGGCCTAATGGACCAGATGGCATGTGCGGTAGGCGGACTTATCTATATTGATTTCCTAGATAAGACTAATCCGGCGATTAAACAGGTTGAGTGTGATTTTGAAGCACATCAATACAGCCTTTGCATTGTTGATACAAAGGGCTCACACGCAGACCTGACAGATGATTATGCGGCGATACCGGTAGAGATGAAGCAGGTTGCTGAATTCTTTGGCAAGGAGCTTCTTTCTGAGGTAACAGCTTCAGAGTTTTTCTCTGGTATAGCAGAGCTTAGAACAAAGGTTAGTGATAGGGCAGTGCTTCGTGCATTACATTTTTATGAGGAGCAGAGCCGAGTTAGTGAAGGTGTAGCTTCGCTTGAGAGGAATGATTTTGAAGGCTTCTTAGATGTAATTAGAAGAAGCGGTGATTCTTCAAGTAAGCTTTTGCAGAATATTTATAGTAATAAGGCTCCTCATGTACAGAATGTAACAGTTGCACTTGCGGCAAGCGAGTATATTCTCGGGAACAATGGTGTGTGCAGAGTTCATGGTGGCGGCTTTGCAGGAACAATCCAGGCGTTTGTTAATAATACATTTGTTCATGAATACAAGGATAAGATTGAGAAGATATTTGGCGAAGGAACATGTCATGTTCTTAAGGTTAGACCTTATGGTGGAATAAAGGCTATATAATGCTTTAGGAGGTGCAGTAAGATGATTAATACATGTATTAAACAGCTTGTTGAATATGGAATAGATAACAGCCTTATCGAAGAAGAGGATAGAATATATACAACTAATATTATACTTGAGATGCTTGGACTTGATGAGTATGAAGAGCCGGGTGAGGTAGATAAGCTTGAGCAACCATCTGATCTTGAAAGAACGCTAAAGGGTATTCTTGATTTTGCTGTTGAAAAAGGGATTATTGAATCGGACTCAGTTGTGCTCAGAGATTTGTTTGATACAAAGGTTATGAATGCGCTGGTTCCAAAGCCAAGCCAGGTAATTAAGACATTTAATGAGAAGTATAAGACCTCACCAAAGGAAGCCACAGATTATTTCTATGAATTAAGCAAAGCTTCTGATTACATAAGAACCTATAGAATAGCTAAGGATGTAAAATGGATAAAAAACACGGAGTACGGCGATATTGATATTACAATTAATCTTTCAAAGCCGGAGAAGGATCCTAAGATGATAGCACTTGCTAAGAAGGTGGCAAGCTCAAGCTATCCAAAGTGCCAGCTTTGCATTGAAAATGAGGGCTATGCAGGAAGAATAAATCATCCTGCAAGAGAGAATCACAGAATTATACCTATTGAAATAAATGGTGGAAAATGGGGATTCCAGTACTCACCATATGTTTACTATAACGAGCATTGCATAGTATTTAATGGAGAACATGTTCCAATGAAGATTGAGAAGGATACATTTAAGAAGCTCTTCTCATTTGTAAAGCAGTTTCCTCATTACTTTGTAGGCTCAAATGCAGACCTTCCTATAGTTGGTGGTTCAATTCTGAGTCATGACCACTTCCAGGGCGGCAATTACACATTTGCAATGACAAAGGCAGAGGTTGAGACAAAGCTTACATTTGCAGGATATGAGGATATTGATTCCGGAATAGTAAAATGGCCTATGTCAGTTATTCGATTAAATGGAACAGACAGTGAGAGAATTATTGACCTTGCAGATAAGATATTGAATGCATGGCGTGGATATACTGATGAGGAAGCATATATATATGCCGAGACAGACGGTGAACCACATAATACGATTACTCCAATTGCAAGAATGCGTGATGGAAGATACGAGCTCGACCTCGTACTTAGAAACAATATAACAACAAAGGAGCATCCGCTTGGACTTTATCATCCTTGGGAAGAATTCCACAACATCAAGAAGGAGAATATCGGACTTATCGAGGTTATGGGACTAGCTGTACTTCCTGCAAGACTAAAGGGTGAGATGGAAGAGCTTGCTGATGCAATCGTACATGGCGAGGATATTGCTTCTAAAGAAAACATTGCTAAGCATGATAGTTGGGTTAAGAGCTTTATCTCAAGATATGACAGCATTACCGAAGACAACGTTAAGAAGATTCTTCGAGATGAGATCGGTGATGTATTTGCAAAGATACTTGAATGTGCCGGAGTATACAAGAGAAACGAAGAAGGTAAGGCCGCATTTATTAGATTTGCAGACCACGTAAACAATATGTTATAATTTATTTGCCACGGGGACAGGTCCCGTGGCAAAAATATATAGAAGTTGTTAGTGTGTTTTATATCAGGATATTTACTATCAGGATATTTACTATCAGGATATTTATTATCAGGATATTTATTATCAGGATATTTATAATACAAGAAGATTACAAAATTTCAAAAACAAATAAAATATATACTAGGAGGAAGTAAGTTATGAAGATTTTAGTTACTGGCGGAGCCGGCTACATTGGTAGCCATACTTGTGTAGAATTGTTAAATGCAGATTATGAAGTGGTTGTAGTAGATAATCTCTACAATTCAAGCGAGAAGTCAATAGACAGAATAAAAGAGATAACAGGAAAGGACCTTACATTCTATGAGGCGGACATTCTTGATGCAGACAAGATGAATGAAATCTTTGCGAATGAGAAGGTTGATTGCGTAATACATTTTGCAGGACTTAAGGCAGTTGGTGAATCAGTTGCTAAACCACTTGAGTATTACAAGAATAATATTAATGGAACATTGGTTTTATGTGAGGCAATGAGAAATAACGGATGCAAGAACATCATTTTCTCATCATCAGCAACAGTTTATGGAGATCCTGCATTTATACCTATTACAGAGCAGTGCCCTAAGGGAACACCGACAAATCCATATGGATGGACAAAGCATATGATTGAGCAGATACTTACAGACTTCCATACAGCAGATCCTGAGTGGAATGTTATACTTCTTCGTTACTTCAATCCAATAGGAGCTCACAAGAGCGGACTTATCGGCGAGGATCCGAAGGGAATTCCAAATAACCTACTTCCTTATGTTGCTCAGGTTGCAATTGGCAAGCTTCCTTGTCTTGGTGTATTTGGAGATGATTACGATACACATGACGGAACAGGCGTAAGAGATTATATTCATGTAGTTGACCTTGCAAATGGTCATGTTAAGGCAATAAATAAAATCAAGGAAAATCCAGGTGTTAAAGTATACAATCTTGGAACAGGTAATGGCTACAGTGTTCTCGATGTTGTAAAGGCATTTAGTAAGGCGTGTGGACATGATGTTCCTTACCAGATTAAGCCTAGAAGACCAGGCGATATTGCTACCTGCTACTCAGATGCCACTCTTGCAAAGGAAGAGCTTGGTTGGGAAGCACAATACGGCATAGACGAAATGTGCGAGGACTCATGGAGATGGCAGAGCATGAACCCTAACGGCTACAACTAACTCGCCACGGGGACAGGTCCCGCGGCTAAAAATCTATCAACCGCAGCTTGCCATCTTGTTTTTTGAACATATTCATGCAGGCTTTTGCCTTTATAAGGCTATATGTACGGCACTTCGTACGTCCGTCAAAAGATTTGGTAATATCTATTATCATGTTGCTTGAAATGTCTATTATCACTCTGCGTTATAAACTCGTGCCAATTGGCATGGCCAATCGCCACTCAAACACATAACGCAGAGTGAATTATATTCAAGCAACATGATAATGATATTGTACAAATCTTTCGAATGCCCCCGAAGTGCCGCGCATATAGCCTTATAAAGGCAAGAGCCTACATGAATATGGTAATTTCACTATGATGGCAAGCTGCGGTTGATATAATATTCGTCAAATTAACCGCGGGACCTGTCCCCGTGGCTAGTTGTGGTTTTGGGATAAGTGTGGTATTATAAGTAATATTGTAACGTGATGAT
>JAEDHX010000089.1 GCA_016296785.1 Coprococcus sp.
AGCCTGATAATATCAATCTTCGTCTGCACCATGTCCTTTGCAGAAAGCACAATAACAGGCACCTTCGAAAACTCCCTGAGACTCTTTAACACCATATCCCCGCTCTTAAAAGGCAACATCAAATCAAGCAGACATAAATCAATGTCTGCTTCATTTTCAAGCCGTTTTAGACCCGATGCTCCATCATTTTCCGAAATCATCTCATAACTTAGGCTCGTCAGATACTCACAAATCAGCCTGTTTATTTCTTTATCATCTTCAATAATAAGAATTTTTGCCATAATGTAACCTCACTCGCCAATTTGCCATGGGGACAGGTCCCGTGGCTAATACGTCCGGTATATTTTTAGCCACGGGACCTGTCCCCATGGCTAAAAAGTTATTTCTTCTTTAAGTCTCTGAGGGCGTTAGTAAGCTTGATTGGGTTGCCGTATCTGAGGGTAGAGTTTCTGAATATCTTACCGCCAACTATACCCATACCTATTACTGATAAATAGAGGATAATTGCCGAAACTACTATCTCCCACATCTCAACATGGCCCATAGCAACACGTGCAAACATTGCACTATATGAGCTTATTGGAAGGAATGAACAAACCTTAATAACTACGCCGTCAATATTTGTAAGCTGCATTAATACAACAAAGTAAACAATCATTACAAGCATCTGGGCTGTTCCTGCACTCTTGTTCAAGTCTTCTATCTTTGAAACAAGTGCACCGAGAGCGCCATAAAGGAATGCATATATTAAGAAGCCTCCAAGGCCAAATACTGCAAATGCAATAAGTACATTTGATGGTATATCAAGGAACATTGATATTCCTTCACCCCAATATTCCTTGTTTATCTGGTAGGTTCCAAGAAGGCTGGCTGCAACAAGACCAATTTGGAAAAATGCTGCTATTGTACCGGCAAATACCTTACCAAACAGAAGCTCAACTGATGATGTAGTTGTAACCATAATCTCTATTGAACGGTTGCTCTTCTCATTTGCAACTCCTGTGGCAATAGAAACACCGTACATGATAATAATCATAAATACAAGAATTACAAGAATATAGCAATACCAGTAATTCTGTGTACTATCTTTACCCAGGATATTTTCATTAATGTCAATGTTAGAATCAACAACACCAAAGAACTCTTCTACATCAAGATTATGTGTATTACAATAATCCATCTTAACGAGCACCTTCATATACTCAGAAAACATCATTGATGCAGTATCTGTCATGCTCTTGTTATAAATATAATAGTCGAAGCTATTAGTTGAATTAATGACAAAGCCCGCTAATGCGTCGCTATTTTCCTCCTCGAGCTGTGACTTTATTTCGTCAATTCCTGAAGCTTCCTTAACAGCCGCACCTTCCAGATATGTAGAAATAACATCCATATCAGCAAGGCCTTCCGGGTCATATACTAGGTAGTACTCATCTTTGCTATCCTCAGTTTTATTCGTATCACTATCGGAATCTTTAAATGAGTTAATAACTCTAGGTGCAAACATAATACCTACACAAAGCAGACAAATAAGTACTGTGGAAATAATATAGGATTTACTTCCAAAATAATTACCTAATTCATATTTTAAAACGATACCTATCTTCTTCATTATTTGTCACCGTCCTTTCTGCCTGCAAATAACTTCTTGACCGGCTTCTTGTCTGGTGCAGCGTCTTCATTTGCAGATTTCTCAACTTCTTCCTCTTCCTCACCAACTCTTGAAACAAATATGTCATTAAGGGATGGTTCATACATTCCAAAATTCTTTATATCAATGTTAAGCTTTCTTAATTCTTCAAGAACATGCCACTGGTCAGCTTCACCCTGGAGCTCAACGATAATGTAATGCTTGTTCTTTCCAACAACCTTGATATCATCAGAAAGGTTTGATTTGAGAAGCTTTTCAAGCTCATCAATGTCATAATTAGTTGCAGAAATAACTCTTCTTCCCTTACCATACTCAGCCTTAATATCATCAAGATTACCTGAGAGCACCACTTCACCATGGTTAATAATTACAATATCCTCACAAAACTCCTCAACATAGCTCATCTGATGGCTGGAGAAAATAACAATTTTGCCGTTTTCAATAAGCTCTCTGATAACATCCTTTAGAATCTGTGAATTTACAGGGTCAAGACCGCTAAATGGCTCATCAAGAATAACAATATCAGGGTCAGCCACAAGTGTAGCTGCAAGCTGAACCTTCTGCTGATTACCCTTTGAAAGAGTATCCAGCTTTCTGTCTATATACTCAATAACCTCAAGGCGCTTCAGCCATTTCTCAGTATTATCAGCTGCCTTTTTCTTAGACAACCCTCTAAGTCTTGCGAGGTAAATCATCTGCTCTCTGATAGTACGTTTTGGATACAGACCTCTTTCCTCCGGAAGGTAACCAATCTGGTCACATTCTATCTTAAATGGCTTGCCATCAAGCAACACCTCACCGCTGTCCGCATGGAAAACATCCATAATTATACGTATTGTAGTTGTCTTACCTGCACCATTTCTTCCAAGAAGACCAAGCGCTCTTCCGCTTTCAACATTAAAGCTGACACCATGCAAAATCTCCTTGTTGTCAAAGCTTTTCTTTATCTCTGTTAATTCAAGCTTCATATCCTTTCTCCCTTCAAAGCTCAATTTATAATTTCAGTAGTAAGTACTACACAAAATCCTCAATTTCAATTTCGGACGGAAGTCTCAAATCACCTCTCGGGCTGACTGAAACCGTACCAACCTTAACACCATCCGGCATACAATTCCTCTTAAACTGCTGTCTGAAGAATCTGGTATAAAATACTTTCTGCCATTTACCAATCTCTTCATCAGAGAAATTGTAAATGTCACTCTGCTTTACAGCCTCATTACACAAATCGTATATTTCCTCAGGCGCCATACCATAACGAAGAGTATAATATAAGAAGAAATCATGAAGGATGTATGAACCAACCGTATCCTCTGTCTTTTGTGCAATCGTGCCATCCTCATTTGGAGGAAGCAGCTCCGGACTCACAGGTGTATCAATAATATCCTCAATCACGGGAGCGATTCCCGCAAATCCATTCTTCTCCATGTGATGACCTATCTCATCAACAAGCGTTCTTACAAGCGTCTTTGGAATGCTTGTATTTACGCCGTACATGCTCATATGGTCACCGTTATACGTGCACCATCCAAGTGCAAGCTCAGACAAATCGCCTGTTCCCACAACAAAGCCGCCTTCTTTATTTGCAACATCCATAAGAATCTGGGTTCTCTCTCTAGCCTGGCAGTTCTCATAAGTGACATCCTTCACATTTATATCATGACCAATGTCCAGGAAATGCTGTTTTACCGACTCAACAATACTAATCTCCCTGATATCGCACCCAAGAAGCTCCATAAGGCTAATCGAATTATTCTTTGTTCTGTTAGTAGTGCCAAAGCCCGGCATTGTAATTCCGACAACAGACCTTGAATCCATACGCAAATCTGATATCGCCTTTGCAGAAACAAGAAGCGCAAGCGTTGAATCAAGACCACCCGAAACGCCGACTACTACGCATTTTGCCTTTGTCGCTTCAATACGTCTTCTAAGCCCTGCCACCTGCATATTAAATATGGAAATGCATCTGTCAAGCACATTTCTTGATGGCACAAATGGCGTCATCGGAACCTTTGCAAGAATATACTTCTTATCCATAATTGGCTTGTCGCAGATAACTCTGACATATTCCCTTTCCACATGAATATTTCTGCAGTCGGCAAAGGATTTATTTGCAATTCTGTCATGGCGAATCTTGGTTAAGTTGAAATCCTTCGTAAGAACGCCATCTTCAAATGGCTTAATCTCGCCAAGCAGCTTACCATTCTCATACATAAGATTGTGTCCCGAAAATACAATATCCGAGGTCGACTCATAGAGACCTGCCGACGCATACACATAGCCGCAAATGCAACTCGACGAAATTCCGCCAACAAGATTTCTTCTAAACTGTTCCTTGCCGATAATCTCATTTGACGCAGAAAGATTAAGAATAATCTCGGCACCATTTAAAGCAAGAAGTCTTCCGGGAGAAATCGGCGTCCAGGCATCCTCGCAAATCTCTATTCCAATAAGAACACGCTCATCATCATAGCCCATATCAACTATCAAATTATTTCCAAATACTGTCTCCTTCCCGCCCGGAAGCTCAACGCTAACAGCGTCACGCTCACCGCTGCTAAACCATCTCTTCTCATAAAACTCACCATAATTAGGAAGATACGTCTTTGGAACGATACAAACAACCTCTCCATTTTGTACAAAAGCAGCACAGTTAAACAGCTCTCCTTCCACTTCAAAAGGAAGTCCAACCGCTATTGCCGCTTTCTTACCACCTGCATCCTCTGTAAGCTCTGCAATCTCCATCAAGCCCTTTAATGCATTATCAATAAGGTGTCTGTTCTCAAACAAATCACCACACGTATAACCCGTAAGAGACAACTCCGGCGTTACAATCACATCCGTCTTATCACTATACTCCCCGTATATCTCCGCAATCTCTTTTACATTTCCCGTTACATTACCTATATGAACCTTTGGCGTCACCGCCGTTACCCTCAATAAATTCTTCATACATAACTCCATTCAAATTTTTAGCCATGGGGACAGGTCCCGTGGCGAATTTTAATAATAACAATATACCACTACATTACTAATTATACTATAGAAATATTGCCATATTAAAAAGTATTAATGTGTATTATTAGTTGCCTTCCACAAATAATACTTACAACCTTACCGGTCGCCATCCCAAAATAGCTCATCAAGTGTTTTATCAAGCGCCTTACATATATCAATGCATAATTTTATAGTAGGGTTATAGTCACCCTTTTCTATCGCATTTATCGTCTGCCGCGATACGCCTACCATCTCAGCAAGTGCCTGCTGCGACAAATCTTTGCCGGCTCTCGCAGACTTCAATTTCAAATTCTTCATTTGCACCTACTCCGTTTCAGCTTTCTTATTTAAAATATACTTTACAATCATAAATGGACAAACAATGACTAACAAAACTCCACTTTCAAGATTGAGTAACTCTGACGATAGTTTCCCATCAATTATCATAGGCACATTCTCAATAATTTTGCTGACTCCAATACAAATATTAAATACACCAACCAGTCCTGTAATAACTATATAAGTAAAAAGGTTATCATTCAGTCCGGTATACGCATCCTTCAAAACGCAAATTATCACAAAAATTGCAATAGAAACACATACTCCAAACCAAATGCCTCCGGAACTCATAAACAAATGTGTCACACCTGTCTCATCAAGCAAAAAAATAACTGTCAGAAAAATTAGCAACACATAATAAGCTGCCATACAAGCTCTTCCCCTCGCTAAAATCTGCCGTTCATCATAATTCCCTGACCTTATATCATTTCGCATTTTTTTCTTTCTCAAAAGTGTTTTGAACACAAAAGAAATCACAATAATAAATATAAATCCCGCTGCAAAACCTACCATTTCCTCGTTCATACAATTACCACCTACCTCTATTTATACAAAGAGTATAACTTTCGCATTACATTTTGTCAACTATATTTTACATTATGTCAGCTCAGCCATGCTGCCAGTGCGGCCACGGGGTAGCCGCGGGGACATGCAGCCACGGGGACAGGTCCAATAACGTTTAGTTAAGCTATTTTCAAAAATATTTCA
>JAEDHX010000028.1 GCA_016296785.1 Coprococcus sp.
CACTTGGTGACAAGAATCTTGTAAATGGTACTGATTATACAGTTTCATATTCAGATAATATTAATGTAGGTAATGCAATTGTTGTAGTAACAGGTATTGGTAACTACAAAAACACAGTATCTGAAACCTTTAAGATTACAGCTATGAGTATAGCAGATGCTGATATACTTCCAATTGCTGATAAGACCTACACAGGAAGTGAAATAACTCCATCCGTAACAGTTCATGATAATAATGGAAATGAACTTATTGCCGGAACAGATTATGTTGTTACATATAAGAATAATGTAAATGTAACAACAGCTGATAGTAAGGCAGTTGTAACTATTACAGGTAAGGGTAATTATCAGGGAGTTTCAAATATTGAATTCAATATTCTTCCTGCAAGTATTAATGGTGCTGTAATAAGCGGATATGACGAAGTTGTTTCATATACAGGCAAGGAAATAGTATTTAATAATATTACAGTTAAGTTAAATAATGAGGTGCTTGAGCCGGATAATTATGACATAAGCTATACAGGCAACATTTACCCAACTGATAATGATAATACATTCTTTACCATTACAGGTAAGGGCAATTATTCAGGAAGTGTAATACGTTACTTTGAGATTAAGGAAAAGAGTCTTACTGAGTGTGTTGCTGATGAGATAGAAGGTCAGCTGTGGACGGGAAGTGCAATTACTCCTGAGGTTGTTGTAAGAAATGAAACTGTAATTCTTGTAAATGGTGTTGATTATGATGTGACATATGAGAACAACATAGATGTTACAACTGATACACAAAAGGCAAAGGCTATTATTACAGGAAAAGGTAATTATTCAGGAACTGTAATTAAAGAATTTGTTATTTCAAAAGAAATAATCAATATTAATAGTGCTGTAATCGGAGATATATCCGATCAGGTATATGCATTTGGTGATGAGATAAAGCCGGAGCTTAGTATTACATATAATGGTAAAGCTCTTTCAAAGGATATTGATTATAAATTAGAGTATACTAATAATATTAATGTTGGTACTGCAAAGGTTAAAGTAACTGGTGTTGGTAGCTTTAATGGCAGCAAGGAAATCGAATTTGTAATTAATAAGGCAGATATTAGCGAGGCTGAAGCAGTATTAAGAGATAACTCTGTTTCATATACCGGCTCTCCGATAACAGTTGCTGTTACAAGACTTACATTAGGTGATAAGGCGATAACAGATATTACAGCCTTTGATATCACTTATAGTGATAATACTAATGCAGGTACTGCGAAGGTTACAATTACTGCTAAAGCTGATTCTAACTATTCAGGTACGGTTACACAGGTATTTGCAATTGTTGAAAAGAGCATTGCAGGTGCTGAAGTTTTAGTGGGCGATGCTGAATATACAGGCTCAGCAGTTACTCCTCAAATAACTGTTACTCTTGATGGAATTGAGCTGGAAGAAAACAAGGATTATACAGTAAGCTTTAGTAATAATACTGATGTAACAACTGGAGCTAATGTTTCGATTACAGGTATTGGCAATTATACAGGAAGCACCGGAGCTCAGTTTGAGATTACGGCAAAGAGCATTGATAATGTTGTAATAAATATTCCAAGTCAGGAATATACAGGTCTTGCAATTAAACCGGCTGTTAATATTACAGTAGGTGGTAAGACCTTAGTTGAAAATGAGGATTACACAATATCGTATAGCAATAATATTAATGTTACAACTGTTGACAGCAAGGCATTAGTTACAATACGAGGTATTAATAACTATACAGGAAGAATAGTGCCTAGCTTTGATATTACTGCTAAGGATATCTCTAAGCTTTCAATAGACAGTATTGAGGCTATGGAGTATACAGGAAGTGAGATAACTCCTACGGTAGTAATTAAGGATGGTAATACAACACTCGTTGTTGGTAGGGACTATGAAGTAAGCTATGAAAACAACATTGATATTTCAACGGAAGCAACTATAGTAATTACGGGTAAGGGTAATTATGCAGGAAGCAAGGAGATTAAGTTTGAAATATGCAGTACAAGCATAGCAAGAGGAATAGTAACAGGAATAGGAAGCAGTGCTGCTTATACAGGAAATGAGGTTACCTTCTCTAATATATCTGTTGTATATGGCGGTATTACTCTTGAAAATGGAACTGATTATACTGTTACTTACGAGAACAATATTAATGTTACTACAAGAGATAGTAAGGCATATGTAGTAATTAAGGGTATCGGTAATTATGGCGGTGAGATTAGAACTGCATTTGATATTACTCCGATGAACTTATCGGCCTGCACCGTAAATGATGTCTCAGGACAGATATATACAGGAAATGAGGTTAAGCCTAAGGTTACTGTAAAGAACGGTAATATAACATTATCAGAAGGTGTTGATTATACACTTTCTTACTCAAATAATATTAATGTAACAACAGATACATCAAAGGCAGTAGTAGTTATCACCGGACAAGGTAATTATACCGGCGAGGTAAGTAAGGAATTTACAATAGCGAGAGAAAACGTTGATATTTCCTCAGCAACAATTTCTGATATTGCTGATTGCTATTATAATTATGGAGCAGCTATTACTCCGGACATTGTTGTAACATATAATGGCAGAACTCTTGAAAAGGGTGTTGATTATTCAGTTTCGTATGAGAATAATACATTACCTGGTGATGCAAATGTTATTGTTACAGCTATTGGTTCAAACACCGGCGTAATTAGAGGAACATTTAAAATAATTCCTATAGATATTACAAATGCCAAGATTACGCTTGCAGTTGATTCGGTTACTTATGAAGGACTTTTAATATGTCCAAATATTTCAAATGTTGCAATAGGAAGCGGCGATAGTGCAGTTACGATTACTAATCTTGATGCATTTGATGTTGAATACAGCCAGAATGAAAATGTTGGAACCGGTATTGTCAGTGTAAAGGCAATAGAGGGTAAGGGATTTTCAGGTGTTGCTTCTACAACCTTTGAGATAGTACCTGCTTCGGTTAATTCGGCAATTGTAACTGTTGATAGTGTTCCATATACAGGAAGCGAAATAGTACCTGATGCAATTGTTAAGGTGAAGGGCAGAACTCTTGTAAAGGGCGTTGATTATACTCTTAGTGCTGAAAATAATGTAAATGTTGGAACATCAGCTACATTGATTGTAACAGGATGTGGTAATTATACAGGCACTACAACAAAGGCATTTGCAATTACAGCAAAGAATATTTCAGAATGTACAATTTCTGATATTGCTTCGGTAGAATATACAGGTAATGAGTTAAAACCTAATGTAACAATAAAGAATGGCAGCGTCACTCTTGTTGCTGATACAGATTATACTGTTTCATATGAAAACAATACTAATGTATCAAATGAAGCTAAGGTTGTTATTACAGGTAAGGGCAATTATACAGGAAGCACATATAAGACATTTGCCATTACTAAGGCAAGTATAAAAGAAGCAGCTGTAAATGGTATTGATAGTGTTACATATACAGGAAGTGCAATAGTATTTGACAGTATATCTGTAGAATTAAATGGTAAGCAGCTTATTAAAGATACTGACTATACAATAAGCTATAATAATAATGTTAATGCAGGTTCTGCTGCAGAAGTAGTTATTACAGGTAAGGGTAATTTCACAGACTCAGTAAGAAAGACATTTATTATTGAAGCGCTTGATCTTGCAAGCATTGCAGTAGTAAGCGGAGTGCCTGCTGAGATGACATATACAGGAAGTGCACTTATACCTGAGGGCGTTACTGTATCAGTAAATGGTAAAAACCTTGTGTTAGGAACAGATTATACAGTAAGCTGTAATAATAATATCAATGTGACAAATGCTGATTCGGCAGCGACATATATAGTCACATTTAAGGGCAATTACAAAGGAACTGTTTATAAGAGCTTTGCTATTGTTCCATGCAGTATTGAATCAGGAAAGCTTGATGCTATACCTAATCAGGGATATACCGGTAGTGAGATTAAACCGGAAATAGCAGTAACTGTAAATGGTAACAGGCTGACAGATAGCGACTTTGATGTTTCTTATAGCGATAATATTGGTATAGGAACAGCAAAGGTTGTTGTGACAGGTAAGGGTAATTATACAGGAGCATTATATGGAGAGTTTGTAATTGTTCCTGCTAAGGTATCAGGACTTACTTTTGCATATGCTTTATCTACAACATCAAGTGCTGCGATAACCTGGAATAAGCTTGATGGTGCTGAAGGCTATTATGTATTTAAGTATGATGAGAGCACAAAGACATATAAACAGATTGCTGATGTTACTGATACAAAATATGTAATTAACAGCTTAAATGCAGGTACATCGTACAAGCTTGCGGTATGCGCTTACATTACCTTATCTGATAATACCAGACTTGAAGGAGTTAAGGCTTATGTTAATGTAGCAACATGTCCTGCTGCAGTAACAGGAATAAAGAATGTCTCAAGGACTGATAAGTCATTAACGATTGCTTGGAATAAGGTATTTGGTGCAACAGGCTACAGAGTATATAAGTATGATGCTGCTACAAAGAAATATGTTGCAATAAAAACACTTACAGGAACATCACTCGAAATCACAGGCCTTGGCGGTGGAACAGAATATCTCTTTAAGATCAATGCTTACAAGTCTATTGATGGAAAGACCTTATGGAGCAAGGATGCAACTGCCAAATTTGCAACAACTGTTTCATCTATATCAGGACTTAAGCGTGTAAAGAGAGGAACAAATACTATTACCTTCAAATGGAACAAGGTATCAGGTGCTGATGGATATAATGTCTTTAAGTACAATAATAAGACACGCAAATATGTGAAGATAAAGACTATTACTAATGCGGCAACTACAAAGTTTGTAAGCTCTAAGCTTAAAGCAGGAACAACATATACATATAAGGTATGTGCTTTCAAGAAGAATGGAGCAGTAAATGTTACAGGAGGATATGGTGTATTTAAGAATACAACACTTCCTGCAACACCAATTATCAGACTTAAGTCATCTGCTAAGCAGGCAACGGTAAGATGGAGAAGAGTTACAAGGGCAGATGGATACCAGATATTCATGTCTACTAAGAAGAATGGTAAGTATAAGCGTGTTGCTACAGTAAAGAATGGCAAGAAGATTAAGTATACTAAGAAGAAGCTTAAATCAGGTAAGACATATTACTTTAAGATTAGGGCATACAAGAAGTATAATGGACGTAAAGTATATAGTGCTTACTCAACAATTAAAAAGATTAAAGTAAAATAAGCTTATAAAACAAATAGGGCGGCGGTCGAAAGACCGTCGCCTTATCTGCTTAATAAGCCTATCTCGCAGTCAACAATATCCAAAGTATTATCGATATCTGCGATATATTTGATTAATAAATTCAGCTGCCGTATTATCAAGAAAATCCATCAGGCTCTTGTAATTTAGAACCTTAGTCCCCGGTATTTCGCTATCGGCATATATAGTATCTGATGTATCGAATCCATATATATAGTTTGAAATAATAGCCTCATCATAGTCCCGGCATTCTATAATAGAAATCTTGTCACGAGGATATTCAGCTTCCTTTGGAATATAAGGCTTATGTTTATTGTATATTACCGGGTTTAGTATATCGTAGTCGCCATAGAAGTATTTATCAGTAAAGAATTCACTGTAAGGGATGCATGCTCCGCTATCTGGTAAGCGCACGTGGTCAATACATTTGTGGACGTTTGTTCTTGAATTGTCTTTAGCTTCAAATACAAAATGCTTATCCCAAAACTCCTTTACATATAAGCTATCTAGCTGAAGATGTGCTAATATGCCTAAATCGCATGGTGAAAGCTTAGTATTCATATATTTTTCAAAAATATAATTCATATCAGGATATTTTGTAATAAGCTCTTTTTGCCATAAGGGACGAAAATGTGTAAGCTCCTTGTTGTTTGTTGCATCAGGTACAATGCATCCAAACATGAAACCCTCTATGAAATCGTTTGATAATGCTTTATCAATATTTAGTTTGTCGATAATCATCTGCCCTTCTAACAGATGAAATAAGAACCCTGGCATAACCGTCTCCTAATCTGATTCATTACTATTGTTGAAAAATTAGCCTGCTTGTTTTTTTCTAATTATTTCGTATTAGCATTATTTATGATATCCTTGCAATATATAGATGTCAAGGTTACAATAATTAGGAATAAGATTTGTTTATGGGGGGCAGAATATGGGAATTAGAATATGTCCGATATGTGATGCAAAGCTGAAGTATTCAAGTTTTTGCCGGGGCTGCAAACGATTTGTTAAGGCTAAGGAAATATCAAGGGATTTTTACTTGAATGAGAGAAGACCCGGTAATTCGTATGATGATATTCAAAAAATATCGAAACAATGGGATATGGAACGCAATACTAAGACGTCACAATATCAAACAACAAAGACTAATACATCACAATATCAAACAACAAAGACTAAAACATCACAAACGGCAACAGGACAAGGAGATTTTCGAAAAAAACTACAGACAAAAGGAAATAGTAATGTCAATAAGAGCGTTGGTGTTGTAATAACTATAGTTGTTGCAATTTTTATAGGGGCTGCGCAGCAGCTTGCAGACAGCTTTCATGATGTTTTTGATAATACTACAGAATATTCTGTAGATACAGTTGACTATTATGATGATATTGCTGATGTCATTGATGATGAAGGCAATAATGACAGCTATGATGATAATGATATTGATTATGAAATGTACGATTTTGGTAATTATGATAATACGGCAAATGAAGACATTGCAATTACTGATGAAGAAGCCGGTTTGGATGGTAATGCATGTACATCATATGGTCATTATTCAGGAATTGATGCATTAGAATTTCTTAACAATATCGTTGAATATGAGAATACGAAGGGTATGCTAAGCTTAAATAAAAACATGGGGTACAAGAATTTGTCCAGATATACTAATAATAATCAGGAGTATACCTGCTATGAAATATGCGACGTGCTTGCCACAACAGGTCTTGCCCGTGATGGAATAGCTACTTATTATGACAGCAACACTTATGAGATACATAGTATATATTTATGGGCTTCAAAGAATGAGCTTGTTGATGGAACTATGATATATAGCATGCTTGATTGTGTCGTAGAGAACATTTGCGATGATAATTTGGATAAGGAGCTGGATAATATCATTTCTCATATTGATGAGCTTATTAGCTTAACTGATGTGTCAGGTGAAGACAAGACAGTAAATATACACATTGGAGAGTGGAATATTATAATAGGCAGAAGCACAAAAGGATTATATGTATATCTGAATATTGATAACTAGCTGTAATGGAGAGCTTCTATTATATATATTTGTAAATGCGAATAAGCTGTTATAGGCATATTAAATATTTATAAAAATATGTAATATGTGTTGAAGGAATAGGAAATTACTAATATAATAGGGACTTGAAATGTCCCGAACGTACGTTAGTGCTTAGCGGCAGATGCTCGAAAGATATACATTATTATACTTAAAATACGAAAAGGAGAATTATGGACAATCAGAATTCAAATAATAATATGAATGATGAAAATGACAATGGCAGGAATAACAAAGGCAAGAATAGATCAATACTTGTTATGCTTGCAATCTCAATAGTCCTTACTTTGTTATGCTGGAAAGCATATGACAAGATTATGAATGGAACACAAAAAGAGATTCCGTATAGTGGATTCATTGAGATGCTTGAAGGCGGAGAGCTGGAGGAAATAAAGATATATAGCTCTAAGATAGAGTTTGTGCCTAAGGATAATAGTGATGGCCTTAATAAAACAACATATGTTACCGTTGCTATTGATGATGAGGCTTTGGCAGATAAGCTTAAGCTTGCACATCAAAGATACAATACTGTTTATGAGGGCGTAGATGAAAGCGGAAGTGCAATTATCGGCACAATACTATCATATGTTTTAATGATATTGGCTTTCTATCTGTTCTTATCGCTAATTATGAAAAAAGGCGGCGGCATGATGGGCGTTGGCAAGGCTAATGCCAAGGTATATGTCGAGAAGAAGACAGGAGTAACATTTGAGGATGTTGCCGGACAGGAGGAGGCGAAGGAATCTCTTACCGAGATGGTAGATTTTCTTCATAATCCAAAGAAGTATCTTGAGATAGGTGCAAAGCTTCCAAAGGGTGCTCTGCTTGTGGGACCGCCCGGAACAGGTAAGACCTTGCTTGCTAAAGCAGTTGCCGGTGAGGCGAATGTGCCATTTTTCTCAATGTCAGGCTCCAGCTTTGTTGAGATGTATGTTGGAGTTGGTGCATCAAGAGTCAGAGATTTGTTTAAACAGGCAAATCAGATGGCACCATGTATTATTTTTATTGATGAGATTGATGCTATCGGAAGAAGCAGAGATTCTAAACGCGGTTCTGACTCGGAAAGAGAGCAGACACTAAATCAGCTTCTTGCGGAGATGGACGGCTTTGATACATCAAAAGGAATTGTGATTCTTGCGGCAACTAACAGACCTGAGGTGCTTGATAAGGCGTTGCTCAGACCTGGCCGTTTTGATAGAAGAGTTATTGTTGAAAAGCCTGATTTGAAGGGTAGAATTGATACCCTGAGGGTTCATTCAAAGAATGTCAAGATGGATGAATCAGTTGATCTTAGAGAACTTGCACTTGCAACCTCAGGAGCAGTTGGCGCCGACCTTGCTAATATTATTAATGAAGGTGCGCTTGCAGCGGTAAGATCAGGAAGACAATTTGTATCGCAGCAGGATTTGATTGGTGCGGTAGAGGTTGTATTTGCCGGTAAGGAGAAGAAGGACCGTCTTCTAAGCGAGAAGGAAAAGAAGATAGTTGCTTATCATGAGGTAGGACATGCACTTTTGGTCGCTCTTCAGAAGAATACGGAACCAATACAACGTATTACTATTGTACCACGTACTATGGGAGCACTCGGATATGTATGGCAGGTGCCTGAGGAAGAGAAGTATCTTCAGTCTAAATCTGAGCTTATGGCTGATTTAGTAACACTTCTTGGAGGCAGAGCAGCTGAGGAGCTCAAGTTTGATTCCGTAACAACAGGAGCTGCAAATGATATTGAGCAGGCAACAAATAAAGCGCGTGCAATGATTACCATGTATGGCATGTCTGACAAATTTGGTCTTGTTCAGCTTGAGTCGGTGGAGAGTCAATATTTAGACAGAGCATTATCACTTCAATGTTCTGATGAAACTGCAACAAAGATTGATAAGGAAATTAGAGATATGCTTAAGGATGCTTATTTAAAGGCTAAGAAGCTTCTTTCTGAGCACATGAATGCACTTGATGCAATAGCTGAATTCCTTGTTGAGAAGGAATCAATAACAGGAAAAGAATTTATGGATATTTTGTCGAAAATTGAATAGAATTATTCTGACACATATGATATAATGACACTGCCTTTGGGGTTTTCTTCGCCATCCCTTTATGGCGAAGCCCCGGAGCTTTATTTTTTGTGCCATCTGCTTACATATTAGTAAGCTCATCTAATGTCTTGCAATATGCAGGGAGAAAATCGTTCCTGAAATCATTGACCTCCGGCAAAGCAGATGCAAGCTTATCTAGTGCAGCAGATATAGTATCTTGTGCACTTGAGAATTCTGAATTGCCTGATGCTGTTTCTTCCATGCATTTTATCATGGCAGAAAGCTTGTCTGCAGCTTTAACAAGCCTCCACAGATATTCATCTTCGTTATTTTTTAAAAGAATTGGATTGTATGCCTGTCTTAAATCTTCCGGGAGCTTGTCAAGCAGCTTGTGGCATGCAATGTTCTCAACATCCTTAAATGCTGATTTTAAGTCATTGTTATAATACTTAATTGGGGTAGGCATATCACCGGTAATTATCTCTGATGCATCATGATAGAGGCCTATCAATGCTGCTTTTTCTGTATTGAGGCTGTTGCCATAGCGAACGTTGCTTATTGTGGCAAGTGCATGTGCAATTACTGCTACCTCAAGACTGTGCTCACATAGGTTCTCCTCACGGGCATTTCTCATTAGCGCCCATCTGTTAATATATTTCATTCTTGATATCATTGCATAAAAACTATATTCCATAATAATCTCCTGACTGTATAATATTTGCAAATTTTATTGTATATGAAATCAAAATATTTGCTTCTTACAGCTTATCATCCTCGCTGTGGAAAAATTCGTATACTGCTAAAGCGGCAGCCTTGTTCATGCCCGGTGCGTTTGAAAGCTCTTCTAATGACGCCTGTTTAATTGCATCAATACCCTTGAAATTAGCCATAAGTGATTTTCTCCTTGCAGGACCAATTCCATTTATATCATCAAGTATTGAATGAATCTGGGACTTGCTTCTAAGCGATTTGTGATATTCAACGGCAAATCTGTGCGCTTCGTCCTGTAATCTTGTAATCATATTGAAGGCATGTGTATTTGAAGGGAATTCAATCTCTTTATTATTATAGTAGAGTCCCCTTGTTCTGTGATAATCATCCTTGACCATGCCGCATACCGGTATATTTATATTAAGCTTTTCAAGAACCTCAAGAGCTATATTTACCTGGCCCTTACCACCATCCATCATAAGTATATCCGGCAGAACATGAAACCTTTCGTCTGTAAACCTTCTTGTCAGGACCTCACGCATGCTGGCATAATCATCAGGGCCATCAATTGTTTTAAGCTTGAATTTTCTATAATCATTTCGTTTTGCACGACCATTTTCAAATACAACCATTGAAGCAACACAGTGGTACCCGCTTATATGTGATATATCAAAGGCTTCAAGTCGTTTGGCAGAAGGCACACCGATTAGCCTTGCCAGCTCATTTGCAGCTCCTTCAGTCTGTTCCTTTTCTCGTTTTAGCTTCTCAGCATCCTGATTAAGCACAAGGAAGGCGTTATCTCTGGCAAGCTTTAGAAGCTGAAGCTTATCGCCTCGCTTTGGTACTAATATATGAACGCTATTGCCTCGTCTGCTGCTCAGATAATCTTCGATAAGATGAGCATCCTCAATCTCGTGTTCAAGGATAATTTCCTTTGGAAGATATGGAGTAGAGGCGTAGTATTGCTTAAGAAATGCTTCCATAACGGTGCTATAGCCTTCAGAGGCTACACCTGTCATATGAAAATGCTCTCTGCCTATCATCTTTCCTTCCCGGACAAAGAAAACAGATATTACACCCTCGTCCATAGTGCCTGCCGCCATTGCGATAATATCTTTATCGTCACTACTAGTTTTCTCCATTCTCTGTTTAGATGATATATGATGTACGCTTTCAATTAAATCACGAACCTCGGCAGCTTTCTCAAATTCCATATCATTTGCATAATCCTTCATTTGCTGTTCAAGCTTCTTAAGAACCGGTTGGTGATGACCGGTAAGAAAACGAATGGCTTCTTCAATATTTTTATTGTATTCTTCCTTAGAAATATAGTTCTGGCATGGTGCCTTGCACTGTTTTATCTGATAGTAGAGGCATGGACGTCCGACACCTGTTTCCTTAGGAAGGCTTTTGTTGCAGCTCCTAATGTTGTATAGCTTTTTTAGTAGGTCGATTATATCCTTTACAGATTTTGAACTTGTATATGGTCCGAAATATCTTGAGTGGTCACGCTTCATCTGATGGCTATATAGAATGCGGGGATATTCCTCATCCACAGTGATTCTTATATATGGATAGCCCTTGTCATCAGTTAACATAGTATTATAACGAGGCTTGTGCTCCTTAATGAGATTGCACTCAAGAACAAGAGCTTCAATTTCGGAGGCACAAATAATATATTCGAACCATTTTATATGTGCGACCATCTTTTCTATCTTTGGCGTTCTCTTATAGCCTGCTTGGAAATATTGATGAACCCTGTTATATAAATCTATAGCTTTTCCTACATATATAATTTCGTCGCTTAAATCATGCATCAGATATACACCGGGTACATGAGGCAGCTTCTTTAATTCTTCTTCTAAATTAAACATATAATATCCCTGTTAATTTCTATAATAATCAGGTTAATCCTGTCATGGCAGCTTCTGAAAAGCTGATATGGCAGGAATAACACCGGATACCGATTATTGTACCATATCATTTATGTACATACTAGAACATTTTCTTTATATGAGACAAATATATTTGGTAAATGCTGTTCTGAAAAATTTAAATAAATACATTAAATAAAGTATGGAAATGTATTCAAATGGTTATTCTCAAATCATAGATGATATGGTATCATAACTAATAGTGAAAAAAGTAGTATAGGAGGATAATATGATATATAGTGTAACGGTTAGTCAGTTAATTGAAAAGCTGAATCTAAAGAATCATACTCCGGAGATTGATACTGATAAGGTGCTTATTCAGGACCCGGGTATTAACAGACCTGCTGTTCAGTTCGGTGGATTCTTTGAGCATTTTGATGCAGGACGAGTTCAGATATGCGGTAATGTTGAACATGCATATGTTGCAGCGATGCATACAGAAGAAGAGAATATCGAGATAATGAATGAATTCTTTTCGTATAAGCCCCCTTGCCTGATATTCTGTCGAGGCCTTGAGCCATATCCATTTATGATAGAAGCGGCTAAGAAATATGGTGTGCCTATTCTAACATCAGATGCTGTTACATCTGCGCTTGTTCATGAGGTAGACAGATGGCTTCATGTAGAGCTTGCACCAAGAATATCAGTACATGCCGTACTCGTTGATGTATATGGTGAAGGTGTATTAATTATGGGTGAAAGCGGAATCGGTAAATCTGAAGCTGCACTTGAGCTGTTAAAGCGTGGACACAGACTTGTTGCTGATGATGTAGTTGAGATTAAGAAGGTAAGTGATGCTACATTAGTTGGACGTGCACCTGATATTACAAGACATTTTATCGAGCTTAGAGGAATAGGAATAATTGATGTCAAGTCATTGTTCGGTGTAGAGTGTGTTAAGACAGATCAGACAATTGACCTTGTTATTAATCTTGAAGAGTGGAGCAAGGATACAGAATATGACAGACTTGGTCTTGAAGACAAATATATGGAATTCCTTGGTAATAAGGTAGTAAGTCACAATATTCCAATTAGACCAGGACGTAATATTGCTATTATCGTTGAATCTGCAGCTGTTAATCACAGACAGAAAAAGATGGGTTATAATGCTGCACAGGTATTATATGATAAGGTTACTCAGAATTTAATGAAGGCAAGTGCTAAGAAGGAGGATTAATACAATGGCTAATTATGTATTTGGAGTAGATATAGGTGGTACAACAGTAAAGATAGGTTTGTTCAGTATTGCCGGCGAGATTCTTGATAAATGGGAGATAACAACAAGAACTGATGAAGGTGGAAGGTATATTCTTGGGGATATTGCAGATTCTATCAAGGCTAAGATAGATGAGAGCGGTATTGCTGCAGATGATGTTGCTGGTATTGGAATGGGCGTTCCGGGTCCTGTAAGAGAGGATGGAACAGTTCTAAAGTGTGTAAATCTTGGCTGGGGAATCTTTAATGTTGCAAATGAGTTAAATAAGCTGACAGGCTATCCTGTTAAGGCCGGAAATGATGCTAATATGGCTGCCCTTGGTGAAATGTGGCAGGGCGGTGGAAAAGGTCACAAGAATATTGTTATGGTTACACTTGGTACAGGCGTTGGCGGAGGCATAATAATTAATGGAAAGATGCTTTCAGGCGTTAATGGTGCCGGAGGAGAAATCGGTCATATTTGTGTAAATGATGATGAGACAGATGTATGCGGTTGTGGTAATAAGGGCTGTCTTGAGCAGTATACTTCAGCAACCGGAATAGTAAGACTTGCTAATATCATGCTTAATACAACTGATAAGCCATCAAAGCTTAGAGACGTTATGTATATTTCAGCTAAGGAAATATTTGACGCTGCTAAGGAAGGTGATATTGTTGCAATGGAGCTGGTTGAGAAGCATGGTAAGGTCCTTGGTAAGGCTCTTGCCCAGATAGCTTGTGTTGTTGATCCGGAAGTATTTGTAATTGGCGGTGGTGTATCTCGAGCAGGTGATATTCTTATTAATACAACTGAAAAGTATTTTGGAGAGTATGCTTTTCATGCTTGTAAGCAGACAAAATTTGCTCTTGCAACTCTTGGAAATGATGCAGGAATGTATGGTGGAGCATGCAGCATACTTAATATGTAAAATCTATGTATCGTTAAAATACATAAAGCTTATTGAAAAGATTGTTTTTTTCTATGATTTTTTATATTGAATTATAAAAGTCTTTAATGTATGATAGTTTGTGGTAAGTGTTGAGTTCTATTTCAACACTACACAGACTATTATTCATTAAGGATTTTTTTAGGAGACAGATATGTCGGATTTTTATGAAGCTGTAAGTAGTGCCTTAGGAGAGGATAATGTATTACGAGATGTTCCATTAAGTGAAATGACAACCTTTCATGTAGGCGGATTAGCAGACTATGTTGTAAGTCCTGTTGATGCAACACAGCTATCAGTTATACTAAGGCTTTGCAGAGATTATGGTATGCCTTTTTTTGTGCTTGGTAACGGAAGTAATATACTAGCATCTGATAAGGGCTATAGAGGCGTGATTATTCGCATTTTGTCCGGAATGGAGAATGTTGAGATACATGGAACAGTAGTTAAGGCAGCAGCAGGAGCTAAGCTTATTAAGGTTGCCAGAGATGCTTCTAAAGCCGGGCTTACAGGACTTGAATTTGCAACCGGTATTCCCGGTACTATAGGCGGTGCAATATATATGAACGCCGGAGCCTATGGTGGTGAGATGAAGGATGTTACTAAATCTGTTACAGTTATGGATTATGAAGGTAATATTCATGTTCTTTCCTGTAAAGATATGGATTATTCATATAGACATAGTGCAATAGAGACAAATAGTTATATTGTATTAGAGGTAGAGCTTCAATTAAAGAAGGGAATTCAAGAAGAGATAGATAATAAGATAGATGAGCTGTCTAGTGCAAGAAGGACTAAACAGCCGCTTGAATATCCTTCAGCTGGTTCAACCTTTAAAAGACCTGAAGGGTATTTTGCAGGTAAGCTTATATCGGATGCCGGCCTTAAGGGATATAGCATTGGCGGAGCTATGGTTTCTACAAAGCATGCCGGATTTGTAATTAATGCCGGAGATGCTACTGCCGAGGATATTATGAAGCTTATTATGCATATAAAGAAAGAGGTAAACAGTCAGTTTGGTGTAATGCTTGAAACTGAGGTAAAAACTTTAGGGGAGTTCTGATATGAGATTTGTAATCGTAACAGGAATGAGTGGTTCCGGTAAAGCAACTGCATTAAAATCATTAGAGGATTCAGGCTTCTTCTGTGTAGATAATCTGCCAATCCAGCTTATAAAGAGATTTGCAGAGATTGCATATGATGCCCAGATTCAGGTGGATGATGTCGCTATAAGTGTTGATATTAGAAGTGGCAGAGCGCTTAGCCAGCTAAACAGCTGCCTTGCAGAGATTAAGGAGGCAGGCTGGGGCTATGAGATATTATTTATTGACTGTTCGAATGAAACTCTTGTTAAGAGATATAAAGAAACCAGAAGAACTCATCCGCTATCAGTAAAGGGTGGAAGAATTATTGACGGAATAAAGCGTGAACGTGAGCTTATTAGCTTTATCAGAGATGAGGCGGATTATATTATTGATACATCGAATCTCCTTGTTCGCGAATTTAAAACTGAGCTTGATAAGATATTTGTAAAGGATATGGAATATGGTAATTTTATTGTTACCGTAATGTCATTTGGCTTTAAGTACGGAATTCCAAGAGATTCTGATATTGTTCAGGATGTGAGATTCCTTCCTAATCCATACTATGATGAGAAACTAAGACCATTAACCGGTAATGATAAGGTTATTCAGGATTATGTGATGAATTGTGATGAGTCACATGAATTTGTTGACAAATTTATGGATATGGTTTTCTTTCTGATTCCTAATTATATAAAGGAAGGCAAGAACCAGCTTGTTATTTCAATAGGCTGTACAGGAGGAAAACACAGATCAGTTACAGTGGCAAATGCTATCTATGACAGGCTGTCTAAATCCAGCTATACAGTGCGAATTTTCCATCGTGATATTGGAAAGGATGCAATTACAAAGAAGCTGTAGATGATTATTTATTAATCAGAATGGGAGTATTGTTATGTCATTTTCGGCAGATGTGAAAAAGGAATTGTCAAAGAATATGCCGGGAGCAAGACATTGTCAGATAGCAGAGCTTGCGGCCATGATTTCTATGGTTGCAGAGCTTGCATATAATAATGGTGTGCCGGTAAGAATAAACATTGAAACTGAAAGAAGTGTTATTGCAGGTACAATATCAGGACTTATCCGGAAAATATTTCATTATTTTCCGGAGGTTTCGGTTAGAAGAACCGGAAGCAACAGCCGTATATATAAGATGGTTGTTGCCAATGAAATAATTGTAAATAAGATGCTTGATGCATTTAAATTCAAAAAGACTGCAAATAATACCACAGGCATTTGCATACTTAAGTGTCAGGATATGTATATTAGCAGTCTGATTATTCAGCAGGATTGTTGCAGAAGAGCATTTATTAAAGGCGTTTTTATGACCTCCGGTTCGATAAGTGATCCTAATAAAGGATACCATTTGGAGATAGTTTGTGATAATGATGATAAAGCATCATTTATCAGAAAGCTTATTGAAGATTTTAATATAGATGCTAAGATAGTAGAGCGTAAGCGATACAGAGTTGTCTATGTTAAGGATGGCGCGATGATAGTAGATTTGCTTAATATCATGGGGGCGCATATTTCGCTTATGAATATGGAGAATATCCGTATATTAAAGGATATAAGTAATAATGTTAACAGACGTGTGAATTGCGAGGCTGCTAACCTTAATAAGACAGTAAGTGCTGCTGTTAAGCAGATTCAGGATATAAATTACATTATAGAGACAAAGGGGATTAAGTACCTTCCTGAGAATCTTAGAATGCTTGCATTAGCAAGACTTGAGGAAAGCGATGCTTCCCTAAAAGAACTTGGTGAGATGATGAATCCCCCGATTGGAAAGTCGGGAGTTAATCATAGATTAAGAAAAATTAGTGAGATCGCAGATGAATTGCGAGGACTGTAATACGTCAAGGAGGAATAAAATGATCGAGAAAACAGTTGTTGTATCAATGTCAGGAGATGCAGAGGAGAGACCGGTTGCAGTGCTTGTGCAGATTGCAAGCAGATATGAAAGTAAGGTGTATCTTTCATCAGGCGATAAGAAGGTTAATGCAAAAAGCATTATGGGAATGATGAGCATGAGCTTTGTAAATGGAGAGAATATTACAGTTATTGCTGATGGCGAGGATGAAGCTGAGGCAGTAAAGGAAATTTCTGAATATTTGGAGAAATAATAAAAAAAGAACCACTATATATATCTTATTTTATTGCACCAACTACAGTAATGTGATAAAATTAAGGTTATTAACGGACGTTTGTCGGAGGAGAAAAGTATGGGTTTTTTTGGTGGTATTTTTAAGAAGATACCTTTTGTATCCAAATTTTCTAAACGTAAGGAACCTGTGAATAACGTAGAACTTCAGTATAATAAGGCCATGAATCTTATGGATAATGGTGACAGCGAAGAGTCTGTTGTTATTCTTGAGCAGGTTGCTGATATTGGAATAATGGATGCTCAGTATAAAACATATGGTAATGATGCACTTCTTGCATTAGCTGAGTTCTTTGAAAAAGGTAAGTATCGTAATGCTGAGACAGAGATAGATCTTAACAGAGCAACCAAGTATTATGAGAAATATGTGAATCAGAATCACGATGGGGATATTATTTATAAGCTTGCTAAGATGCTTCTTGAGGTTCAGAATTTCTCAAAGGCTATAAAGTATTATGAGCTTGCTGCAACAGACTATGGAATTAAGGCGGCCTTCATGAGCCTTGGTTCTATTTATGAGAGTGGACTTAACAGAGTCGATCAGTATGGTAATAAGAGTGATTATGTTGTACCGGTTGATTTAGATAAGGCTATGCATTGGTATAAAAAGCTTGCTGATACAGGTGATGCTAAGGCTAAGGCATCATATGACAGAGTTTTGTATGCCAGTACACATGAGGACAGCATTGAATTCGAAGAGAAGGATAAGCTTTATACGGATATTGCTGCTAAGCGAAAAGAGAAGGGTAAGGAGCCAAGATATAAGGTTATTGAGGCATCAAGACTTCAGTATCAGTATACATATGTACATAATCAGGTTGAAGGTTTTATTCATAAGCTTCCAAAGGACTGGGTAAAGACAATTAATGAAGCGACCGGCGAGGAGTATTATGCTCCGAGTCTTACATACAAGGATTTTGCCATATATGTTTATTATGACAGTATACCAAAGGATTCAAAGAAGACACTTGAGAATTACTTAAGATACTGTAATGATGCTTTTGATGAGGAGCTGCAGCTTAAGGCATATGTTACTGAATATGCTGACGGAATTTGCACAACCTATTATCATAAGGAATTTGAGAAGGGTATTGTTTCATTTGCATTCTATCAGGGCAGAAGACTTGCATGTATGCGATTTGTTTGTGCAACAATGGAGATTGTTGAACAGTATGAGGAGATTATCTTCGAGACAGCAAACTCATTTGCATTTATTGATCCAACACTTATTAGTGATGATAGTGCTAATAGAAGAGATATGCAGTATTACAATGAGGCAATCTATTGCTACTATCTTGAGGATTATGAAGGCGCGATGAAAGCTGCTAAACAGGCACTTAAGTTTGGTAGTATTAAGGCGAGTTACCTGCTTATTGAGCTTTATTATGATGAAGACAGTCCGTATCGGGATATCGAGAAGACTATAAGCTATGCTAAGCAGTTGTTTGAAGCTACAAGGGATCCTGAGCTGGCATTCCTCCTTGGTAATATATATGACCAGCAGATTAAGGATTACATGAAGGCTCTTAACTGGTATGAGAATGCTGAACGTTTAGGTCATAAGAGAGTAGCTTTCTACCTTGGACGTATTTACTATTATGGTGTTCTTAGAACAAAGCGTGATGGTGTTAAGGCACTTGCTTATTTTAAGAAGGCTAGAGAGAATGGTATTATCGAAGCTGAAGGATATATTAAGGATCTTGAAGAGCTTAAGGGCGAAGACCTGCAAACTTCAATTGATAAGTGGGAGAGAGCCGTTCAGGCCGGTAGTGAATCTGCAGCAATTAAGATTGCAATGATGAAGCAGAGACAGATTTTCTACATTGCTACCCCTTATGAAATAGAGAAGGCTTATCTTGAGGCACTTGGTCTTGGAAGTGCACAGGCCGGATATGAATTAGGTAAGATTTATCAGGTTCAGGAGAAACAGGATAATTACAAGGGTGAGATAAAGAGTATTAAGTACTTTGAGAAGGCATTTAATGCTAACTTTGATGACTGGGATAAGGTTAATCTGTTTAAGGTTATCAATTACAAGGTTGAGAAGGGACTTTCTGAAGAAGAGGCAATAAAGCTTTACATTGAGAATGCAAGTATGGGCTATGTACCTGCAATAGAGAAGCTTGTTGAATTGGTGCCTTATACAACACAACAGATATGGAGTCTCTATGATGCACTTATTGAGCTTGCAGAAACAGGCGATGAGACAGCTATTGTTGCCATGAATAAGCTGGAGCTTAACTATATTGACTTAGTATTAAGAGAACCGGCAAAGAATCAGAAGATTGTTGAGAATAAATTCTTTAGATTATGTGTTCCTAAGGAATGTACTGCTACAATTAATGATGAGGGTGGTACAATTAAGCTTGCAGATTCTGTTGTGGAATTTGCAGTTGCAGAGCTTCCTGTTAATGTTAATGAAGAACAGGATTACCTTAAGATTTATAAGCTTATTGTATCTGAGTATTTACCGGATGAGAATGCAGAGGTTATTATTGCTAATTCAAGAATGATAGGTTCAGCAATTAAAACTGCTAAGGATAATGTTCACAGCTATAGTATTCTTCTCATCAGTTCAAAGAATCAGTATATATTCAAGCTGAGCTCACGAGATAAGCGTGAGATGATGCAATTTACTAATACATTAGTAATGATTGCTAAGTCCCTTGTTGAGACTGGTGAGATCTACAAGGCAACCGGTGATGAAAAACGTAATATAGGCCTTGCATTCCTTCTAAAAGCGAATGAGAATGGCTTCCTTTCAATTGGCAAGGGAGAATAGACTGAATTACGAATTTGAATAGACTATATTCCCGGAGGAATTTCTTCCTCCGGGATTTTTAGCCAAGAGAGAAATATGCGTATTGTTAATGAGAAGAAATAATTGGCAGGGTTATTAACTAGGAGAGATATATGGCAGGATTAAATAAAAAAGAGATTACAAATAAACCGCTTAGATTAGATGCCAGAATGGCTAAGGATATTGAGATTCTTTCAGAATCAACAGGTTATTCCCAGAATGAAATAGTTGTTATGGCTACTAAGCGGTATTTGCTTGAGAATAGAAAATACTTTGTCAAGGATTTGGTTGAGAATATGTGTCTTAGTATATTAGAGCATGAAATTGCGGTAATGCACGAAGAGTCACATATGATATTTGGCCCAATGAAGATTGACATTGTTAAGACATCTAAATCGGGCATATATTCTGCCAATGTTATTTTAAAGAATAAATTTGATGAAGTGCTATTTGATGATAGTAGAGAGATTGATATTACAACCGAAGATTGGGAATACTACAAAGAATACTTATACGAGAATATAATGAAATATGTGGATTTTGACGAGCAGGTATTTAGAAATTATTTTCAGGATAAATTTTCATATGAGTAAATAGTATTTATCTATTTACAAGGCTGTGATTAAGTGCTATGCTAATATAGATTTGGAAAATGTGGTGAAAATAGGGGTAATTGGTTATGTTCAGAAATATTATGAATGAACTTGCTACATGGTATGAAGTTGGAAAAGATAAAATAGCCTTAATTAGAGGTGGCAAATCAGTAGGAAAGACATGGGCTGCTGTTGATTTTGCGACTGGTTTTTTTGATGATTATATTATCATAGATTTAAAGGATTATCCCGATTTTTCTTTATACATTTCCAAGGAGAGAAGACCTGAGAAGATTCATGCTAAGCTAACCACATCGTTAGATAAGTATAACTTTACTGACAGGCTTTTAATATTTGACAATGTACAACTATGTCCTATGGCTGTTAAGAATCTTTCTGAATATGCCAAGCATAGAACTGAATGCAGAGTGTGCCTTATTGCAACACATAATGGCAGGCTTCCGGGTGAAGAAGAATGTAAGGAAGATATTTCTGTATTTGAGCTGTTGCCAATGAATTTTGAAGAATTCTTGAAGGCTGGCAAGGGTAGAAGACTTTGTAAATATATCGAGAATCAGAAGCTTTCTCCTATGCCGGATGAGGTTAAAGACAGTGTGTTTAAGATGCTTAAGGTATTCTTTATTACAGGTGGAATGCCGGAGGCTGTAAATGAATACTACCAGACAGAGAATTTGTCGGGTGTTGACAATGTTCTTCATCAGATATTAGATAGATTTGCAAAGTATCTTATAGATGTTACGCCAAAGAAGAGTCTGACAAAGGTTTTATCAATATGGAATAGCATTCCTACTCAGCTTACTAAGGAAAATAAGAAATTTATGTATGGCTACGTCGACCCGAAGGCAAGAGCAAGGGAATACGAGGCTTCAGTTGATTTTCTTGTAGGAACCGGAGTTGTCAGGCAGATATTTAGGATAAAGGATGGAGTGCTTCCGCTAAAGAATGAAAAGGATGACAAATCCTTTGAGATATATCATCTTGATCACGGACTTCTTAGAATCATGGCTGGAATGTCTTATCAGGATATTGATATGGATAATGTGCTTGATATGATGGATGGAGTAATTGCAGAACAGTTTTCACTCGCGGAGCTTACAACAAGCAAGAATGTTGGTGATATATATTTCTGGATATCATCAGCTACAGCTAAGGTGGATTTCGTATATGAGTCAGACGGTGAGGTAATACCTGTAGATGTTCAAACAGATCCTAGAACGAAGGCTCAAAGTGTCAAAGTATTTAAGCAACGCTATAAGAATAAGACCTCTGTAAGAATTTCTACAGACGATATGTATGTAAAAAGTGGACTAATAAATGTGCCATTATATGCTATATGGTGCTTTTAGTATAATGCCGAAATAGCTCAGTTGGTAGAGCAACGCATTCGTAATGCGTGGGTCGAGG
>JAEDHX010000090.1 GCA_016296785.1 Coprococcus sp.
TTACGCTCCCTCGTTCGATTACTATACCATACATCACATTCTCCGTCAACAGAAATTTAAGATAATTCTTCCCTGAAATTATGCACTGTGGTACAATATGGCAGAGGGACACTCCCTATAGAGAAAGTGTTGCCTTTACTACAACTACAAAAGGAAATTGATATGAGTGATATATTATATGTAGTAATGCCTGCATACAACGAAGAAGAGAATATAGAAAGTGTTGTTAAGGACTGGTATCCGGTGCTTGATGGAAAGGATGATGCTTCAAGGCTTGTGATTGCAGATTCCGGCAGTACAGATAAGACGCATGAGCATCTTCTTAAGCTTAAGGAAACATATCCTAAGCTTGAGATTTTCACGGACTGTGAAAAGCAGCATGGACCGAAGGTCATTGCACTTTATGATTATGCGATTAAGCAGGGAGCTGATTTTGTATTCCAGACAGATTCAGACGGGCAGACTAATCCAGCTGAATTTGATGTATTCTGGCAGTTAAGAAATGATTATACGGGAATTTTTGGAAGCCGTTCTGTAAGGGGTGATGGCAAGGACAGGGCTTTTGTTGAGAAGGTTGTATGTATCCTCTGCAAGCTCTTCTTTAATGTTAATATTCCTGATGCCAATGCACCCTTCAGACTTATGAAAACGGATTCTGTTAAAAAATATCTGTATAAGCTTCCAAGAAACTACAATATCCCTAATATAATGATTACTACATATTTCGTTCATTATAAGGAAAAATATAAATTCGAAGAAATCTCATTTAAGCCGCGTCAGGCTGGAACAAACTCTATTAATATAGTAAAGATTGTTAAGATTGGCATTCAGGCGCTTAGCGATTTCAATAAATTCAGAAAAGATATGAAATACACAAGGATAAAATAACCTTATGAACGATAATAAATCTTCGCTATTCTTTGTTTCTTTTAAGGAGAAAGTACTTAAGAACAAGGCTGAGGCCATTCTTATTGCACTTAGCTCTGTTTTTTATATATTCATGATGTCATTCCGTCTCACATATTCACCGCTCTGGTTTGATGAATATATCGAGCACCTGATTTCTGGAATGTCGATTACTAATGGCGAAATGTACTCTAATATTGTAGTTACATTCCAGCCACCTCTTTACAATTTTGTAATGCACTTCTGGCTTAAGATTTCAGAAAGTATATTTTGGTTCAGACTATTCAATGTATTACTTGGGCTTGTTATCGGTTTATGTGTTTACCTTACAATCAGACGACTGTACAGCAATAAAGCAGCATTTTTTGGTATTATGCTTTTATCCTGCTGCTATCAGTACATTTATTGTGTTCAGGAATGCTCAGAATATCAGCTCATGGTTATGTTTGTTTCGCTAACCATGCTCTTCTTTGTAAAATCAGTTCAGGACAACAGACTTTCAGATTCTTTTCTTTTTATTTTTTTCGCGGTCTGCGCCATGTATTCACAATATGGTGCAATGTTTATGGTTGTCCCGTTTTTATCTCTTTTTTACATTAAAACACTTATTAAAAAAGACAGAAAGAATATAATAATTATCACTGTTCTATATGGTATCGCTGCTGTAGGAGCAGCTGTCCCGCTATACCTGTTATATGCATCAAAGCAGCTTATAGAGAATGATATTGCAGGCGGGACAATATTTAAATTTGGCGTTTCTGAATTTTTATCACTGTTCACAGAACCAGGGCGAATTCTTGGATACCTGTTCAACATTCCAGTGAACACATTAACAGAGATTACTCTTAGCACTATTGGTGTAATTTTCATTATCGCTTCAATTGCATTTATTTTCATTAATATAAATAAGAAGAATTATTTACTCTCAGACCTGTTAATTGTAATGCTTACAGGCTATGTTCTTCATTATTTTCTCGTTGTGTTCCATGTATATGCAATGGTTCATCCGGGACAGAGTGGCGGATTTTATGCAAGATATTCATATTTCTATATACCACTTGCGATAACTGTATTTGTAATTCTTGCAATTGAAATTAAAAGACTTCTTATAGACAATTCAGGCCGTAATGTAGTTCGTGCAAATACTACACTTGCTATACTCTTTGCCATCGTTGCAATTATTCTTTTCATTCCAGGTATTACTAAGAACTGGCATAAGGCATATGACGACGTATTCGCAAATACATGGGTTGAAAACCGTGGCTGGGAAGCACCGACATACCTAATCGGCCAGGCACGGTTTGGATTTAACCACTATATTACAGAGGTTTATGGTTCTGCTGCTGCTGCAAATATTCACACGGAGGCAGAGCTTGATACTAATAACTTCCCTGAAGCCTTATGGCTCTGGAGAACAAGCTGGGGTGGTGAAGGCTTTGACAAAATAGTAAATGAGGCTGCAAATAGCGGACTAAATGTTACTGTTTTCTATGATTATGGCGATTTAGGCCAGCTGGCATATATTACAAAATAGCAATTATGAAAAAAATCTTTACTCAATTTAATTTTAAAAAAATAGACAGCTATATGATACTGGCAGCGTTTCTTTATATTTTGCTACCAGTTATTATTTTTCTAATGAAATTTACAAGACCTGTGTATTTTGCTATTGGTCTTGTTCTTTTTGTATATCTGCTTATTGTAGCAATGAATCAGCCTGGCGTTTCTTCAGGCTTTAATAACGGGCAGATTCTTAATAAAAAAGCTCTCCTTACAATTATTGCAACAATAGTCGTATTCGTTATATGGATCTATTTTTCCGGAATCGGCAGCTACAGCTATCAGAACTGGGACTTCTGGGTTCGTAACCCGATTTATAACGATCTTATTAGCAAACCATGGCCACTTTACTACAATCTTAGTCTACAGGAACAGTCTGTTACTAACCTTATTGGTGGCGAATGGGTAGCTTTTGCTTACTATTTCACATACTGGCTAACGCCGGCTTTTCTTTGCAAGCTTTTATCACTCTCATATGCTTCAAGCCAGCTTGTATTATTTGTACACTCATTGATTGGACTTATTATTATTTATTATCTTTTGTCCCGGCTTTTCAAAGTATTCTCATTAAAAATCACCGCAATCTTTATGGGCTTTAGCGGACTTGATATTATTGCCTTCCTTTTGCACACACATACATTACCTAAGCTCTCCGATGACCTTGAGTGGTCTCTTTATTATTTTCAGCTGTCAGGCAATACTACACAGCTTTATTATGTGTTTAACCAGACAATTCCAGTATGGATAATACTTTTGCTTATTCTTAATCTTAATTCACCTAAGCTTAGCGTTGCTGTTGCAGCATTATGCTTCGCATACTCGCCATGGGCAACAATTGGTCTTATACCTATAATAATCGCAGATATTGTACATAAGCATAATGATGAGAAGTTTTTAGTCAGAATTAAAAAATGGATAAGCATATGCAATATGCTTATCCCTCTGTTTCTTCTTATTATATATGGCTTATATTATACGGCGTCTAATGGTTCAAATGGAGGAAAGGGACTTTACTACAAAGCAATGGGTGCTTCTCTCTCAGAGTATATTCCACTATTTATCATTTATGTATTAACTGAATTCGGACTTTTCTATATTGCAATAGGAACGGGAATTCGTAAGCTTAGATATTCATTAATTGTGTTAGCCGAGCTTGCTCTTTTTCCGATTTATTATATAGTTGATTATAATTTCTTCATTAGGGGGACTATTCCAGCGCTGTTTCTTCTTATGATAATGACTATTTCATATGTAATTAACTATATTCCTGAGAGTATCTGCCATACAGATACTACGTTTTCTGACGAACGGAATTATAATGTCCGTAAACAGCTTCTGACTGCACTATTAATAATTGGTGCATTCACAGGCATGTTTACATTCACACGTAGTATAATAGAAACATCAAAGGGTAGTGATTACCTTCAATCTGATATTTCAACATTTGATGATATGTCAAATGCAAATGAATATCAGATTCTTACCGTTAATTCACAATTCTTTGTTCACGGATTTGCAACAAAGCCATTTTATTTGTTTATTTCAAAAATAGGATTGTAATTCAAATATGAAAAATTATTTCACTATTAAATCTTTATTAAGACCAGGCTTTCTATTTAAGCTTTTTGTTTCATTAACGTTTGCTGTTTCAACATACCTGGACAGTATTTTAGGGTACAGCGACAACTTATATTCTGATATATACATAATTTTGTTTTTACCGAGATCAGCTGCTGCCTTTGCAAAGGGCTTCCTTTCATTTATTGCAGCTTTTGCTATTATTTCTTTCCTTGAGCTTCTTCAAAAGAAATATAGTATACGATATGACATCACGATAAATAAGCCTTCTGGAAAAGATTTATTTGTGTGGCTCTTATTCTTTATCCTACTCATATGTGCATGGTCGCCATATTTTTTATCTTATTTTCCAGGTGGCGTATATCCTGATACAGCAACATGTATTGGTCAGGCACGCGTAGGTGTCTATAATAACCAGCAGCCTGTTTTATATTCCCTATTATTAAAAATGTGTATTTCAATTGCAGGTCTTAATAATGCTGTTGCTTTATTCACTATTCTTCAAATTATATTCATGGCTGGTTGTTTCAGCTACATTTTGTACAGACTTTATCTTCATAATGTTTCTAAACCTGTTCTCATTATGATTTTTGCTTACTTTGCTCTGTTCAATCTCATTCCGCTCTATGTAGTATCAATTTGGAAGGATACTATTTTTTCTACAACGCTTTTCATGTATATCTTCCTATTATTCGAAAACATAATATTGAATCCTGACAGACCTGAGTCAGGGAAAATAGC
This sequence comes from Coprococcus sp., assembly GCA_016296785.1. Lineage (GTDB taxonomy): Bacteria > Bacillota > Clostridia > Lachnospirales > Lachnospiraceae > Coprococcus. The sequence continues at coordinate 4,786 of JAEDHX010000090.1, forward strand.
CCTGATTGCAGTATTTATGATTCTGTCCGTTTTTCTTAGAAATAATGGTATATATGTAATGATTCTTACTACGGTTATTCTTGCCATTACTTATAGAAAAACTATAATAAACACCTATAAAGCGTTTTTCAACGTTACAGCTATCGCTCTTATTTGCTGTTTTTTAGTTCAGGGACCTGTATTCAATTCGCTTAATATTAATGGTCCGTTCGTGGAAAACGTGGGTGTTCTTCAACAGCAGATTGCTTATGTTCAGACAGTTAATGGCGATATCACTCATGAGGAAATGGATTTTCTTAATAAAATATGTCCTATAGACACTATAAGAGCATATTATCGCCCACTAATTGCTGATACAATAAAATGGCACAATGACTATGATTCAGATTTTCTTGAAAACAATAAGGGTGAATTCCTTAAGGTCTGGGCTTCCATACTTATAAGAAATCCTAAGCTATATATAAACTCGTATCTTTTTATTACGCTTGGCTACTGGAATCCTTACAAGCAGAGTGTTGTGTCATATGTTAATCCTGAAATGTGGGCCGATCTTAAGGACGTTGACCATTACTGGCAGACTGACCCTATTGAAAGTCTTTTTGGTACATCAATAAGGGATTCTCTGTATCCAAAGAAGCTTATTAGCTCTGCCATATTTTTATTTATTACACTTATTCTTTTTACACTTTCGCTAAATAAAAAAGATAA
>JAEDHX010000029.1 GCA_016296785.1 Coprococcus sp.
TATCTTAATCCGATATTTGTATCTCCATCAAATCACAAATACGATATACAGGATTATGACTACGTGGATCCTCATTATGGACGAATTGTTGAAGATGAGGGCGAGTGCCTTGCTGAGGGAGTGACAGAAAACAAAAAGTCCTCAAGATATATTAACAGAGTTACCAACATGAAGAATCTCGAAGCCAGTAATGAGCTCTTTATTGAGCTGGTTGAGCAGGTACACAAAAGGGGAATGAAGATTATCCTTGATGGCGTATTTAACCATTGCGGTTCCTTTAATAAATGGCTTGACAGAGAAGGTATATACGAGAATCAGGAGGGCTATGAAAAGGGAGCATATGTATCAGGCGATAGTCCGTATAAAACCTTTTTCAAGTTCTATAATCAGGATGCCTGGCCATATAATGCCAGCTATGATGGCTGGTGGGGTCATGATACTCTGCCAAAGCTTAATTATGAGGAATCACCTAAGCTTGTAGAATATATAATCAGAATTGCCAAGAAATGGGTTTCACCACCATATAATGCTGATGGTTGGAGACTTGATGTTGCTGCAGATTTGGGACATTCTGCTGATTATAACCATGGCTTTTGGCGTATGTTCAGAAAGGCCGTTAAAGAAGCAAATCCTAATGCGATAATCCTTGCAGAGCATTATGGAGATCCAAAGTCCTGGCTTACAGGAAATGAGTGGGATACAGTAATGAACTATGATGCATTCATGGAGCCTATTACCTGGTTCCTCACGGGCGTTGAGAAGCATAGTGATGAGTTTCGTGGAGATTTACTTGGTAACCCTGATACCTTTATGGGCGCTATGAATTATCATATGTCAAGATTTCAGAGACCTTCGCTTGAGGTTTCAATGAATGAGCTTTCAAATCATGACCATTCAAGATTTCTTACGAGAACAAACAGACGTGTAGGACGTATTCATACACTTGGACCTGAAGCAGCTAATCAGGGAATTGATAAAGGCATTTTCAGACAGGGCGTTGTATTCCAGATGACCTGGCCCGGTGCACCAACCATTTACTATGGTGATGAGGCAGGAGTGTGTGGATGGACTGATCCGGATAACAGAAGAACATATCCATGGGGTAATGAGGATAAAGAGCTTATTAATTTCCACAAGGATATTATAAGAATTCATAAATCATACGAAGCATTAATGAAGGGCTCAGTTATGTTCCTTCATGGTGCACATAAGATTATCTGTTATGGAAGATTTACAGACAAAGAAAGGGTTGTAGTAATTCTTAATACCAACTATGAGGATATTGATCTTAAGCTTCATGTAAGACGTATAGGTGTTCGTAACCATTCAGTTATGAAGCGTATTCTTCTTACAAATGAGAACGGATATACACTTGAGCAGCAGAACTATATGGTAGAGCATAATGTACTTACGTTGATTGCTCCAAAGATGTCTGCTATGATACTTGTGACCTGATATGGGAGAGATAAATGCTATTTGAGGATAGAAGGTTTAGAAGATTTACAGCAATTTATATTGTAATCTCTATAGTTTTGCTTATTGCAATATGGTTTTTGTATGGGGCCTTGCAGAAGCGGATAGATAAAAAATACGGTAATTTTACTGCTAATATATTAGCATCGTATAATGAAGCTGAAGATGCCGATATTGAGTATTATTATGATTCGAAGGGAATATATGAATCATATTCGGGTGTTCATTTGGCATTTGTTAAGAACAGGCTGATAATTATAGGCAGTTTATTTACCGTTTTTTTATTACTTTATATTGCTGTTGCGTTATATACAAAAAGGATATATAGGGAGCTGGAGAATCTTACAGCCAGAATGAATTGTTGCCTTGAAACTGATGATGTACAGGCAAATGGTCTCTACGAGGAGGGCGTTATTGGAAGGCTCGAAGATGCATATAGTACACTTGTCAGTGCACTTAGGCAGAACCGTGAGAAGGAGAAGCTGGATAAGGAATTTCTTCGCGATACTCTTCAGGATATTTCTCATCAGCTAAAGACACCTATTGCATCTATGACTGTATTTAACGATTTGCTGATGGATAATAAGATAGACAGCGAAGAAGAGCGAAATAGAATTCTGACGGAGAATGGCAGACAGCTTGACAGAATGGACAAGCTTGTTAAGTCTATGCTGAAGATGGCGCGCCTTGATGCAGACAGTGTAATATTTGACATGCAAAGCAGATGTCTTCTTGATACTATTGATATGGCATTGTCAGGTATTTCACATAGGATAATTGAGAATAATTATACAATTAATAAAAATTGCGACAAGGATATTATGCTTGTCCATGATGCAGACTGGCTGGCGGAAGCATTTTGCAATATTATTACAAATGCAGCTGATCATATGGACAGGGATGGAGTAATTGATATTGATGTAAGCCGTAATGATATATGCACCAGAATCTCAATTAAAGACAATGGCCCCGGGATATCAGGCGAAGAGCTGCCGCATATATTTGAGCGCTTTCATAAAGGTGCAAATAACACTAATCCGAATAGTGTCGGGATAGGACTTGCACTTACAAAGGCAATTGTTATGGGGCAGAATGGAACTGTCAGTGTTAGAAGCAGAGAAGGCGAGTATACAGAGTTTATTATTACTTTTTTTAATAGATAAAGAACATTTTACGGAAGGTGAGCAATGATTATGATTGATAATATAAACACGCAAATAAAAGAAGAGATGCCGATAATACGTGTGCGAAATGCCACAAAGATGCTGTTGATTGGAGATACAAGTGGGATAACTACTTATATTTACGGAGTTGCCGGAACTGGAAAAACAACTCTGGTTCGTAATTTTTTGGCAAAAAGAAAATACTATGAATTAGATGCTGCTAATTTGACTGAGGAGCAGCTTTTGTTTCAGCACGCCCTTGATAAAAGAAAAATTGTTGTAATTGATAATATTCATGACCTTCCAATAGTTAACAGAGAAAACCTTGCAGAACGAATATATGAGCTTATGGCAAGAGATGATATATGGCTTATATTAGTAGGAAGATGCCCTATACCGCCATGGCTTTTGGAGATGCGTATTCGTTATGATATCAATATTATTGATGAGAATAAGCTTCTATTTAACCCGGCACTTGTTGAAAAGTATATTGAAAAAACACAAATGCTTTTATCAGATAAACAAAAGGAATACATGATGAGCAGAATGGTTGGTTATCCATTTGGCTGGGCTCTGTCTGCAAGTATATATAAGGAGCGTGTGCAGGAACAGCCAAGGATTCTCGATAAGGAGGAATTTATAGATTATTTCAGAGAAGTTGAGATGAGCTGTTACCAGTATTTGGAATATCGTGTCTATGAACAATGGGAAGAGGATATCCTAAAGTTCCTGATGGAGCTAAGCATAGTAGGCGAATTTACAGCTGAGATGGCCGAATATATAACAGGAAGAAATAATGTAAGTGAGCTTCTTGACAGAGTTGTCTGGAAGGGTAATTTTCTATCTGTATCATTAACAAAGAATAATGAGAAGCTATATGTGATGCGTAGTGAGTTAAAGAGGTCACTTAACCTGCGTCTTCATAACAAATATAAAAAGGAACGTATCAGAAATATATATATAAATGCCGGCATGTTTTATCGTATAAAAAGACAGCCGCTTAAAGCGCTTGAAATGTTTGAAGCAGTTGATGCCAGAGATAGGATAATTGACCTTTTAGAAGAGAATTCAAGACTTGCACCCGGCAAGGGATATTTTTATGAAATGAGAAAATATTACCTGGATCTGAAGGAGGATGAGATACTTGATAATCCATATCTTATGGAAGGTATGAGTATGCTACAGGCCTTGCTGCTTAATCCGGACGAAAGCGAAAGATGGTACAATGAGCTTCGCGATTACGGAGAAAGGCAAAAAGGAAGTAACCGCAAGGATATAAAGAGCAGGCTATTATATCTTGATTTGGCACTTCCTTGTAGGGGTAGTCTTAATTATTTAGACCTTATGAAAAATGCTAACACACTTATCAGTAAAAGAGAGGTAGTAATGCCGGAATTCACTATTACCTCAAATCTTCCAAGTATATTAAATGGTGGTAAGGACCTTACAAGCTGGACAAAGAAAGAAAAGGAGCTTGCAGTAACACTATCAAAGCCTATTAATGCAATATTTGGTATACTGGGTAATTCAATGGTAAACCTTGCCATAGGAGAAAGCCTTCTTGAGAAGGGAGAGGATAGCTTTGAAATATCAAGCTATATTGCCAGAGGTAAGATGCAGGCTGAAAGCATTGACAATATTGAGTTTATCTTTGTTGCCGATGGTGTGCTTGCATGGCTTCATATATTAAACGGAGAAGCCAGAATTGCAAAGGAGATTATCAATAACTTCCTGATAAAAGCAATTGAAAGTGGTAACGACAAGATAATCATGAATACAAAAACATTTCTTGCCAGAATAGCCATGTATGAGGAGGATATGAAGACAGTAAATGACTGGCTTCTTGATGCGCCTAATGAAGATAATTGCTTCAGTGTATATGACAGATTCCGTTATCTGACCAAGGTCAGGGTATATATGATAACGGGAAAATACCAGATGGCTTATAGCCTTATTATGAAGCTTCAGTATTATGCAGAGGTAGCAGGACGCACATATATAATGATGGAGGTAAAACTCCTTCAGGCAATGATTATGCACAGAAATAATAGAGATAATTGGGATGAACTATTTAGCGAAGTATTAGATTATGCATGCGAATATCATTTCATAAAGCTTATAGCGTCTGAAGGTACAGGAGTAATTAAACTTCTTAGAGAAACTTCATGGGGGAACGATTCAAATAACAGTGAACGGACCTTCACTAAGAATGAGAAAGCGTTTATAAAAGAATTGCTTAAAAAGACTGAAGAGATGGGACACAGCTATCCCGGCTATCTCAAGGAAGGCCTGGAAGAGATAACTCTTTGCGATAATGCCAAAAGAATCCTCAAATACCTCGAACAGGGAGCAAAACAGGATGTCATCATGGAAGAGCTTGGCCTTAGCAAGGCCAATGTAAAATACCATACAAGCCAAATCTACAAAAAGCTCAACGTCAACAACAGAGCAGAGGCCGTCAACGAAGCACGAAAACTCGGCCTACTATAATTCGCCACGGGGACAGGTCCCTTGGCAAAAAATTCGCCATGGGGACAGGTCCCTTGGCAAAAAATTCGCCATGGGGACAGGTCCCTTGGTCAAAAAACACTGCCACTGGAACACGTCCAGTGGCAGTATTTTTTGCCAAGGGACCTGTCCCCGTGGCTAATTTTTTGACCAAGGGACCTGTCCCCGTGGCTAATTTTTTGACCAAGGGACCTGTCCCCATGGCGAATTTCTTTCGAAATTGTAAGATTTGAATTCACGGGATTGTAAGGTTGGGGATGTAGTATGGGGTATAAGGAAGATAAGGCTGAAGGGGGCAGAGATGAGATGAATAAATATGGGCAGATAGTATACAAGTATTTGAAGAATAATAAGAGGCGGACAATAGCAACAATGATAGGCGTTGTATTTTCTGCGATGCTTATATTTGGTGTTGTAAATATAGTGTTTAGTGGCATTAAAAAGGGAATAGATAATGCTGAGAAGGTATATAAGTATGATGCGATTTTCTATAATCTTACTGATGGGGATTTAAAGGCTATTGAGAACTATCCGGGGGTGGAGAAGGTCTACACAGGTGGTCTTGACAAGAAGATTTATATGGATAGCAGTCTCGTATTTGTAGATGATTTTAATGAAAATCCGTATGAGATAAAACTTGTATCGGGAAGATATCCTGAAAATGAAAACGAGGTTATTGGATATATCAGCTTATTTAAAGAAAATAGCAACCCAATTGGAGAGAAAGTGTGGATTGATAAAGGAGAAGTCGCATATAAGGATGGGTTAGAGCTGGAGATTGTTGGTACATTTGATATTCTTGGAGATATCGCCGGGATTTCTTATTATGACTATTCGGAACTGTATTACCTTGCTAAAGCTGATGGACTGCCTAAGGAGGCAAATGTAGTATTTGTCAAATATGACAACCCATATAAAATAAAGAAAAATACAAAGAAAATTGCTGAAAACACGGGCGCAGAATATATAATAAATGATTCTATTGCCTTCTATTATTGCCAGACCTCTGACGGAAGCATGCAGGCAGTATTTGCAGCACTGATATTTGCACTGGTAGTGGTTATAGCATGGATGTCTGCTGCTGTAATAAAAAACACATTAAGATTATCAGTTGCGGAAAGACTTAGGGATTATGGCATTCTAAGGTGCGCAGGAGCATCACTTAAACAGATGTATCAGCTGATTAGAAAAGAAGCCGTGGTGATGGGCGTTATATCGTCAATAATAGGAATTATTATCTCTTATATTGTACAGGTGATATTCAGTCTGGCAAATCCTGAATATAATTTTACTCATCTTTATATACTTGCGGCTATATTCACCATACTTATATGTGTAGCGGCAATGCTTGTAGCAGCAATTGACCCATGTAAGCTTATAAAGAAGCTGACACCTGTCGAGGCTGTGCGTAACCAGCTGCATTCTTCTGATAAGGAGAAAATAAAGGTAAGAAAAGCAAGGCTTATAACAAAAGTATTTGGTGTAGGTGGTGCGTACGCATATAAAAATGCCCTGAGAAATCCAAAGCAGTTTGCTTCAAAGGTAATAGCACTTACGGTGGGAATTATATTATTTGCCTGCGTTCAGACATTTTGCAATGCATATATGGAGATGTATCAGATTGAATATGATATAAGAGATTCGTATTATAATACAAAGATTGAATATGACCTGCCGGTTGAAATGTATGGGGAGTATGAAATAAACGAAGAAGAAGGATGGTCAACATATGACGAAGATACTGTGGATGAGGAAAAGTTTAGCCAAATCAGGGAAAAAATATACAATTACATAAAGGGCGTGCCTGAAGTAGGAGATACAATTGTAAAGAGATATAAAAGTGATTATTCTGATGTAGTGTTTACTTATCCAATAGAGAAAAAGCCTTACAGTGAATTATATACTAAAGAGTATTTGAAGTTTTTTGATGGGTTTGACAGAAACTATTCGGAAGATGAAACAAGTGAGGAATTTAAAAAATACATCATATATGGAATAGGAGTTGGCACTAACATATATTCATATGATAAGGACATGTTTAAGATGTATAAGGATAATCTTATTTGTGGTACCTGTGATCCTGATAAGCTTGGAGATGATGGAATTATCCTGTTTAATAAGGAGCACTTTGCCTATGAAGATGAGGATACCGGCTTATATCTAAATAAAACAATTGATGTGTATAATCTCGAATTAGGAGATACTATATCCTTTATATCAGCACCTAAGGATGTGTATGAAAGAAGGGTAGAAGAGGCAACTGCAAAATATAGCGATTATATATGGGATGTCTATGGAGAGTCGGAAACCGTGTTTTCGGATTGCTATATAAAATATAAGGTATTTGACGAGCTGTATAAGGAAGGATACATTAAGACATATACAATAAAGGGTATCGTGGATGCAAATTCATTAGAGAATACCCCACCATGCTTTATTATGACTAAAGACCAGTTTATGGAGTTATTACCGGGCTATGAAAATACTTATCCTGAAGAGGAATTACTATGTCGTCTTGAGAAGAATAATGAAACACTTAGGGAGTACCTTTGGGATAATTATGCTTATTCAGAATATTTTTCATATATAGAGGCTTATGAGACTATGGAGAATATAAAGAAAGCTACGGGAATAATACTTTTAATCGTGTTGCTGTTCATGACAATAAATGTATTCAATAACGCATCAAGCAGCGTGATATTTAGAAGAGGCGAATTTGCTATGTTAAGGTGTATAGGAATGAGCAAAAGGCGTCTTATGAGGATTGTACTTATAGGAGAAGGTCTGCTTGCAACTATTATTTCCTCAGTTCTTGGAATAGGACTAAGCACACTTATTATGTTTGGAGTGGAGAAATATATGAAGTTTTTGGGATTTGGAGCTATGGTGATTCCGATAAAGAGAGTTCTTATAGGGGTGCTTATACTATTTGCAATTATGACAATAGCTTCAGGTATTCCGCTTCTTTCGATAAAGAAGGAAATAGCGCCTGAGCTTGCAGAATCAGATGAATAATGTATAGGAGGAAATGAAGCATGAATATTGTTGAAGTAAAAAATGTAAGTAAGATATATGGAAGTGAAAAACAGGGAAATGAGGTAAGGGCGCTTGATGGAGTATCCCTTAATGTGGAAAAAGGTGAGCACCTTGCAATAGTAGGCAGCTCGGGTTCAGGAAAATCAACACTTCTTAATATGATGGGGGCAGTAGACAGACCTACAAGCGGCACGATAATAGTTGATGGTGAGGATATATCCGGCATGAATGATGAGCAGCTATCCATATTCCGCAGAAGAAAGATAGGCTTTGTGTTCCAGTCGTATCATCTTATTCCTGTACTTTCCGTAGAGGATAATATTAAGATGCCGGTGCTTCTCGATAAAAAGAAGCCGGACAATGATTACATAGATTATCTTGTGGAAATATTAGGTCTTAAGGACAGACTTAATCATCTTCCAAAACAGCTGTCCGGAGGACAGCAGCAGAGAGTTGCCATAGCAAGAGCACTTGCAAATCACCCGGCATTAGTACTTGCTGATGAGCCTACCGGAAGCCTTGATTCAAAAAACGGAGAAGAAGTAATTACACTTCTAAAAAAATCAGTAGCTGAGCTTGGACAGACACTTGTTGTTATTACACATAACATAGATATAGCAGGTGAAGCTGACCGCATAATAAAGCTTAAGGACGGTAAAATCGTGTAATTAATCCTTGTTTATAAACTGCTTTGGTCGAAAGTCGTCCTTAGTTAAGTCGAAAATGGAATGGGATACAAGAAAATAATATGCTTCTACAGCATTATCAATATCAAATTCCAGGCTGCTGTTAAGTGCCTCCTTGATTGAAATCGTAAGTCCCATAACAAGGTACCTGCAAATAGTAATAGGTGTCAGCAGAGGGTTATCAGGTAAGATGTCAGTATTAAATACCTTAAGGTGATTATTGAAGAAATCAGTAAACTGTTCAATCATTACCTTTTCAAAATTATTTTGACCAACTGTTTCAAACAGCTTTCTATACAACTTGGCTTCATTTGCAATATGAGTAAAGAGGAATCTTATAGCCGCTTCAACCATATTGTGTTCAAGAAGGACCTCAAGCTCCTTGGTTACTTCGTTGTAAAGCATATAGTCCATAAGTTCATATTTATCTTTAAAATATCTGTAGAAGACAGGCCTTGATATGCCTGTCTTTTCTGTTAGTAATTTGACTGTAACCTTGTCAAAGGAATATTCATTTACAAGCTGCTTAAAGCTTTCTATTATTCTATCTTCAATCTTATTCTCATTTTTCATAAATTAACCCTAAAATGCCTTTCTTATATAATGTGTGACAATTTATACAATGTATATAATATCTTGTTACATTATAGCAAAAGCGTAACAAAATGCAAACAGATTTATAGTTTAGTTAGTTGAAATAATAGACACTATGTTGCATAATCGTCACAATAATAATTATAGGAGAGTGAGAAGTCTATGAACAAAATAGGTGAGAAAATAGTCCGGGCAAGAGTATTTATTCTAATTGCTGGATTGCTCTTGCTGATTCCCGCATTTATAGGTTTTGTCAAAACCAGAGTAAATTATGATATTCTGGCGTATCTTCCAAAGGATATTGAAACTATGGAAGGTCAGGACATACTAGTTGATGAATTTGGAACAGGTGCATTTTCAATGTTTGTAACACACGGTATGTCAGATAAAGATATTTCATCACTAAAGGCGAAAATAGAACAGGTAGACCATGTGGAAAAGGTAATATGGTATGACAGCTTTGCAGATATATCAATACCTAAAGAATTGTTGCCTGATAAACTATATGAAGCGTTTAATAATGATGAAAAAGATGCCTCATTAATGGCAATTATATTTAACGAAACAACCTCCGCAGATGCAACTATGGATGCAATTGAGGAAATAAGAAAAATTGGAAATGAACAATGCTTTTTAAGCGGAATGTCTGCAATCGTAACTGATACAAAGAATCTGTCTGAGAAGGAAACACCAATCTATGTATGTATAGCTGTTCTTCTTAGTACGATTGTACTTGCTATAACAATGGATTCAGTAATGATTCCTGTTCTATTCCTTGTTAGTATTGGAATGGCAATTCTATATAACCTTGGAACAAACATTTTCCTTGGAGAGATTTCGTACATAACAAAAGCACTTGCCGCAGTACTTCAGCTTGGAGTAACAATGGATTATTCGATATTCCTCTGGCACAGCTATAAGGCACAGAAGGAAGTGTATAGCGATAAGGAAACAGCTATGGCACATGCTATTTCAGATACAATAACATCTGTAGTAGGAAGCTCGATAACAACAATTGCCGGATTTATAGCTCTGTGCTTTATGAGCTTCACACTGGGTCTTGACCTTGGAATTGTAATGGCGAAGGGTGTTATCTTCGGAGTTATCTGCTGTGTAACATTACTTCCGTCAATGATTCTTGTATTTGACAAGGCAATTAGTAAGACATCACATAAGGTCTTGCTTCCGTCATTTAACGGAATCGGCAGGTTTGTAGCAAAGCATTACCTCGTATTTATTACTTTATTTGTTGTTATTCTGATTCCTGCAATATATGGATATAAAAAGACAAATGTTTACTACAACCTGGATTCGACGCTTCCTGAAACACTTGACAGTGTAATTGCAAATAAGACTCTTGAGGAAGATTTTGACATGAACTCAACTCATATGCTTCTTCTCACAAATGATATGAGTGACAAGGAAGTAAGACTTCTTATGGATGAAATAGAGAATGTAGAAGGCGTAAAGTTCTGTCTCGGAATAGACAGTATACTAGGAGCCGGAATACCCGGAGAAGTGATTCCTGATGAATTAACATCTGACCTTAAGAGTGAGGACTGGCAGCTTGTTCTTGTCGGATCGGAATATAAGGTTGCCTCAGAGGAGGTTGGAAACCAGTGCACTGAGATAGAAAGAATCATTGATAGTTACGATGAGACCAATATGCTTGTTGGAGAGGCCCCTTGTACAAAGGATCTGATAAGTATTACTGACAAGGATTTTGCAACAGTAAGTATCGTATCAATAGGAGCTATATTCCTTATCATATTATTTGTATTTGGTTCGATATCACTTCCTGTAGTTCTTGTCGCAGTAATTGAATTTGCAATATTTATCAACATGGGTCTTCCATACTATACAGGAACAACGATACCATTTATCGCATCAATTGTTATAGGAACAATTCAGCTTGGAGCAACGGTTGATTATGCGATATTGATGACAAATAAATACAAGAAAAACAGGCTTTCAGGCCAGACGAAATTTGATTCGGTTTCTAATGCCTGTGGCGATTCAGTACAGTCTATAGTTGTAAGTGCCTTAAGCTTCTTTGCAGCGACATTTGGCGTTGGAATGTATTCGGATATCGATATGATTAGTGCCCTTTGTATACTTATGGCACGTGGAGCACTTATTAGTATGTGTGCAGTAATTCTTGTACTGCCATCGATGTTCATGCTGTTTGACAGACTAATAGTTAATCCAAAGAAGATTAGGGCAAATTAGAAAATTATTTGTATCAGAAAGGAGAATATATATGGTTAAGATAAAAAAGGGTTTATGTATATTATTGGCAGCAGCCATGATGACAACGTGCATTGTAGGTTGTGATAATAAAAAAGAAGATGAAAGCAGGGTACAGGCCAAAGAGAGCACTGAAAGTGATGATTCAGATAAATTAGAGGAGGCCCTTGCACAGCAGTTATCCTTTGATAAGGTTAGTGATGCAGATAAGGAGGAAACAGTATATGTAATGGCTGATGCATCCGGTAATGTAGAAAAAATCCTCGTAAGCAGCTGGCTCAAGAATACAGAAGGAACAGACGGAATAAATGACTACACAAAGCTTACCAATATCGAGAATGTAAAAGGCTATGAACAATATGTAAAAAATGACGATGGCAGCATTACATGGCAGGCAAATGGTGCTGACATATATTATCAGGGTGAATCAGATGAGCAGCTTCCTGTTGATGTAAAGGTATCTTATAAGCTTAATGGTGTTGATATTAAACCTGAGGAGCTTAAGGGTGCATCCGGTAAGGTCACGATCAGATTTGACTATACAAATAATACAAGAACTACTGTTAAGGTAGGAAATGAAAGTAAGGAGGTAATCGCACCATTTGTCATGATGTCAGGTGTAATGCTTCCTGTAGACAGGTTCACAAATGTTGAGATAAATAATGGTAAGATAATATCAGAAGGCAATAATGCAATCGTGGTTGGATATGCTGTTCCGGGACTAAAGGACTGCCTTCTTGAGGGTATAGATGAGGATAATATCAAGGGCGCTATTGAAGATATTGATGTTCCGGACTATGTTGAGATTACAGCGGATGTAACTGATTTTGAGCTTGATATGACTATGACAGCGGGAGTTGCCGATTTGCTGTCATCTGATGATATGAAGCTGGATATTGATACAACGCAGCTTACAAGCAGTCTTGATACTCTGTCTGACTCATCAAATCAGCTTGTGGATGGCTCATATCAGCTTGCTACAGGACTTGACACACTAACTGAAGGTACATATTCACTTAAAACGGGCTCAAATCAGCTGAAGACGGGTGCTGATGATTTGGCAAAATACACCGGTCAGCTGGCTGACGGCACAGATAAGCTTAATTCAGCCCTTACAACATATACAAAGGGCGTTAACAAAATCAAGAAGGGCTCCTATAAGCTTAAGAATGGTGCCGAGGAGTTGTCAAAGGGTGCAAATGATGTGAAGCAGGGAATTGATTCTGTATACGATGGTGAGGAAGAGCTAAAGACAGGATTAGATGCTATTGTCTTAGGATATGAAGGAAATAGTGAGCAGGCAGGCGCGGTAGATGGTGCAAACAGTCTTTCAAAGGGGGCAAGCGAGCTTAGTAAGGGCGCTAAGGATTTAAGTGATGGTGCAAATGCAGTAAGCACAGGCGTTAGTACTTTTGTTCAGACAATGTCGGGCATGCCTGATATGATTGCTAAGACAGCAACGGATATTATCGGCATGACAGGTCTTGGTTCCCTTGATAATATATCGGCAGCAATGGCACAGCTCGAATATGCGGCAACTAACGGAGGACTTACGGCTGAGCAGATGGCAACATATAAGCAGTTGTCACAGGCATATTACAGTGCATCAGCAATTATGCAGGTTTCAGATACACTTAGAGATAATCTTAATGCAATGAGTACGGATATTACTGCCCTAGAGGATGGAGCTTTGGCAGTTGCAGATGGGGCACAGGATTTAAGCGACGGAGCTATGAAGGTATCAAAGGGTGCATCAGATGTATCAAAGGGTGTGACGACACTATATAAAGGAACTGTAGCAGTGTCAGATGGATTAGAAGAGCTTATGAAGGGTACATATGCATTAAAAACAGGAGCTAAAAACTTAGCTGACGGAGCCGGTACAATAAACAGCAAGATGAAGGAGCTTTATAAGGGCAGTGTAAGCTTATCAAAGGGAAGCGGAAAGCTGCTTTCGGCAACTGATACATTAAATACAAGTGCTAAGGCTATAAGTGACGGAGCTAATACCTTAAGTAGTGGCGCAGACAGCTTGAATGAAGGAGTAATTACACTAGATGATGGAGCAGTCAAATTAGATACAGGTGCAAATGACTTAATGGATGGCATGAACAGGTTTAATGAAGAAGGAATAAAGAAGCTTACGGATAAGTTCCAAGGGAACTATCAGGCTGATATAGACTTCATAAATGCCTTGTTTAAAGAGGGCTCATTATACGGTAATTATAGCGGGGCAATTAATGGTATTAAAACAAATGTAAAGTTTATTTATGAGACAGGTGCTATAAGGTAAATTCCTGCATATAATAGGCATATAAATATAGTGTTGACTTTAATGTAACCATGGGTTATATTATAATCGTTCAAAAAGAACGAAGGTAATATTTACTATTTATTTAGGAGGAATTTATTATGTTCGATAAGGTTAAGGCTATTTTTGAGGAGCAGTTAGGTGTATCACAGGACGAGATGAAGCTTGATACTAATTTTAAAGATGATTTAGGTGTTGATTCATTAGATTTATATGAAATCGTTATGAAGATGGAAGATGAATTTGACGTTGAGATTCCAGCTGAAGAGCTTGAAGATGTTGCAACATTTGAAGATGTTCTCAATTACCTTAAGAACAAGGGTGTAGAAGAATAAGATCGGTAAATACGAAATTATAAGCAGCGAAGACGTTAGTGTACATATGACTATTGCAGTTATGCGTATATTGACGTTCAGGCTGCTTATTTTGTATAAAAAAGAGGATAGGTGAACACATGAGTAAGATAGCAGTTATTTTCCCTGGTCAGGGCGCACAATATGTTGGAATGGCCAAGGATTTCTATGAGAATTTTGAAGACAGCAAGAAAATCTTTGATGATGCAGAAGAGGTTCTTGATATTGAGCTTAAGAAGATTTGTTTCGAGGAAAATGAAGACATTAACAAGACAGAATATACCCAGCCTGCAATGGTTGCAGCAGAGGTTGCAATATATGAGCATTTGAAGAATATGGGCCTTAAGGCTGATGTATTTGCCGGCCTTTCACTTGGTGAGTACAGTGCGCTTGCAGCATGTGGTGCAATGAAGATTACAGATGCAATAAGAACAGTTAGAAGAAGAGGAATTCTTATGCAGAATGAGGTTCCGCTTGGACAGGGTGCAATGGCAGCAGTTATCGCAATGGACGCAGATAAGATAGCTAAGATATGTGAGGATACTCCGGGTAATGTTCAGATAGCTAATTACAACTGCCCTGGACAGATTGTAATATCAGGCGAGACTGAAGCAATAGATAAGGCTATAGAAGCTCTTACGGCAGCAGGTGCTAAGAGAGTTGTCAAGCTTAACGTAAGCGGACCGTTCCATTCAAAGATGCTTATTCCTGCAGGAGAGAAGCTTTATGATTATCTTGCAGACGTCGAGGTTGCAGAGGATTTTGCACCATATTACTGTAATGTAGAGGCTGCAATGGTAACGGATGCTTCTAAGGTTAAGGAGCTTCTTAAGGAACAGGTATATTCATCTGTAAGATGGCAGCAGACAATAGAGAATATGATAGCTGACGGTGTTGATACTTTTATTGAGGTAGGTCCGGGCAAGACACTTAGCGGTTTTATGAAGAAGATAAACAGAGAAGTAAAATGCATAAATGTAGCAACTGTAGAAGATTTAGCAAAGTTGGAGGAAATCAATGCTTAAGGATAAGGTAGCAGTAGTAACAGGTGCCGGAAGAGGCATCGGACGCGAGATTGCGAAGACATTTGCAGGTTATGGTGCAAAGGTAGTTGTAAATTATAATGGTTCAGAAGAACGTGCAAATAGTCTTGTTGAAGAGATAAAGGAAAATGGCGGTGACGCTGTAGCATTTAAGGCAAATGTTGCAGATTTTGCAGAGGCAGAGAGCCTTATTAAGTTTGCAGTTGAGCAGTATGGCAGAGTTGACATCCTTGTAAATAACGCAGGAATAACAAGAGACAATATTGTTCTTGGAATGAAGGAAGAGGATTTTGATGATGTTATTAATATCAACCTAAAGGGCGCATTCAACTGCATCAAGCACGTATACAGACCGATGATGAAGCAGAAATACGGAAGAATTATAAATATGTCATCAGTAGTTGGCGTTGAAGGTAATGCAGGTCAGCTTAACTATGCAGCATCTAAGGCCGGAATTATTGGTATGACAAAGTCAATCGCTAAGGAGCTTGGAAGCCGTGGAATAACAGCAAATGCAATTGCTCCTGGATTTATCAAGACAGATATGACAGATGCAATGCCTGAGAAGGCAAAGGAAGCTATGCTTGACAGAATTACCGTGAAGCGTCTTGGTGAGGTAACAGATATTGCAGAAACAGCAGCATTTCTTGCTTCAGATAAGGCTTCATATATTACAGGTCAGGTTATCAAGGTTGATGGTGGAATGAGCTTATAATTTGATGTTTTATAACCTTGTCGAATTATTGAATTATATTAAAAAGAATTATTGACAACCTATTATGTCTATGATAGGGTAATTATCGGTAGAAAATTAAGTAGGATGGATTACATTCTGGAGAAGTCCACAGGTATGTGGGTGCCGAAGGTGTAAAACGCATATGCGTCAATCTCTCAGGCGAAAGGACAGAATTTAACAATCATAGATTTGTTTTTGGATGTTTTAGCAGATGAGAGTAATTTCATCTGCTAATTTTTTTAGAATAATAAAAGGAGAAGAGAGATGGAAAGCTTTACAAAAATTTTAGGAAAAATTGATGACTTTGTATGGGGAGTTCCTTTGATAGTGCTTATCTTATTAGTAGGTATTTTCCTTACAATCAGATTAAAGGGACTTCAGATTAGCAAGCTTCCTAAGGCACTTAAGTACATGGTTAAGAACGAGGATGGCGGTGTCGGAGAAGTAACCTCATTTGGAGCATTGTGTACAGCTCTTTCAGCAACAATTGGTACAGGTAATATCGTTGGTGTTGCAACAGCTATTTGCGCCGGTGGAGCAGGTGCTTTGTTCTGGATGTGGATTGCAGCGCTCTTTGGAATGGCAACAAAGTATGCAGAGGGTGTTCTTGCAGTAAAATATCGTGTTATTGATAAAGATAATCATTCACTTGGCGGACCTTTCTACTATATCGAAAATGGTATGGGTTCTAAGTGGAAATGGCTTGCTGTATTATTTGCAATATTTGGAATTGGAGCAGGTATCCTTGGTATCGGTACTATTACACAGGTAAATGGTATTACAAGTGCTGTTAACAATTTCTTTGATGCTGATAACAGCTGGACAGTTAACATCTTTGGTAGAGATTACAGCTGGACAGTAGTAATAGGAGCAATTGTTGTTACAGCATTTGTAGCTTTAGTTGTTATCGGTGGTATTAAGCGTATTTCACAGGTTTCACAGGTTATAGTTCCATTTATGGCTATTATCTACGTTATATTCTGTATAATTCTTCTTGTATTAAATGCTAAGCATATTCCTGCAGCATTTAAGGAGATTTTTGAGAGCGCATTTGGCCTTCGTGCAGCAGCAGGTGGCGCGCTTGGTACAATTATAATTGCAATGCAGAAGGGTATTGCAAGAGGTATCTTCTCAAATGAGGCCGGTCTTGGTAGTGCTCCTATTGCAGCTGCAGCAGCACAGACAAATGAGCCGGTACGTCAGGGCCTTGTATCAATGACTGGTACATTTATCGATACAATCGTTATCTGTACAATGACAGGTCTTTCAATTGTAATTACAGGTGCTCACAAGGTTGAAGGACTTGAGGGTGTAGGTGTTACAACACGTGCATTTGTAGACGGTCTTCCATTTGGCAGCAATGTATGCTCATTCATCCTTATGGTTTGTCTTGTATTCTTCGCATTCACAACAATTCTTGGATGGGATTACTACTCAGAGAGATGTCTTGAGTACCTTGCTAAAGGCAAAAAGAAAGTGGTATTAGTTTATCGTTGGTTATACATACTTGCAGTATTCATCGGACCATTCCTTACAGTTGCAGCTGTTTGGACTATTGCCGATATCTTTAACGCACTTATGGCGTTACCGAACCTTATAGCCCTCCTCGCACTTAGCGGCGTCGTAGCAAAAGAAACCAAGAGCTACTTTGCCCGCCTCAAGGACGGCAACATCAAAGAATAAACACACTCGCCACGGGGACAGGTCCCGTGGCTAATTTTTTGCCCGCCCCATCAGCTTGGCACTAAATTCCTGTCCTTGGTCATATATTCCCTTGCCTTCATGATGTCATATGTGCTCCTGTGTACGCCGTTAAAAGATTTGGTAATATCTATTATCATGTTGCTTGAAATGTCTATTATCACTCTGCGTTATAAACTCGTGCCAATTGGCAATAGCCAATCGTCACTCAAACACATAACGCAGAGCGAATCATATTCAAGCAACATGATAATGATATTGCACAAATCTTTTAAATGTTGTACACAAGGAGCACACATGACATCATGAACACAAGGGAATATATGACCAAGGTATGTAGACTATGGTGCCAAGCTGAGGTGCGTTATTTACTTGGCCACGGGACCTGTCCCCGTGGCGAATGTAGTATTGAATACTATTTGTTCTTGTTATATAGAATACATTATGGTATACTAGACAAGGTATTGGCTATATGTATAAAAAAAACAGATTACAGATAAGAATAAATACACATAAGTGAGGTTTGAGATGAAAAGAGTAGTTGTAACAGGAATGGGTGCAGTTACACCTATTGGTAATAATGTTAATGAGTTTTGGGAGAATATCAAGAAGAATACCGTTGGTATAGGCGAAATTACTAAGTTTGATGTGTCAGATTACAAATGCAAATTAGCTGCCGAGGTTAAGAATTTTGATCCTAAGGATTATATGGATCCTAAGATGGCTAGAAGAATGGAGCCATTCTGTCAGTATGCCATAGCAGCTGCCGGCGAGGCAATTAAGGATGCCGGACTTGACCTTGAGAAGGAAGACAGAACAAGAATTGGTACCTGTATCGGTAATGGTCTTGGTGGTGTTGCAACTATTGAGAAGGAGCATAAGAAGGTTGTTGAGGGTAAGGCAAATAGAGTTAGCGTTATGATGGTGCCTATGATGATTTCAAACATGGCATCAGGAAATGTTGCCATTTGCTATGGCCTTGAAGGAAAGTGTACTGATATTGTAACAGCTTGCGCTACAGGAACTAATTCAATTGGTGAGGCATACAGATATATTCAGTGCGGAGAGGCTGACGTAATGGTAGCCGGTGGTGCTGAGTCACCTATATGTGAAACAAATGTATCAGGCTTTATATCAATGACAGCACTTTCAAGTGCTGAAGATCCTGCTAAGGCATCTGTTCCATTTGATAAGGATAGATGTGGTTTTGTTATAGCTGAGGGCGCAGGTGTTGTTATTCTTGAGTCATATGAGCATGCAAAAGCGCGTGGTGCTAAGATACTTGCTGAGATAGTAGGTTATGGGTCAACCTGTGACGCATATCATATTACATCACCTAAGGAAGATGGAAGCGGCGCAGGACGTGCAATGAAGCTTGCTATAGAAGAGGCGGGAATTACACCAGCTGATATAGACTATGTAAATGCGCATGGAACAAGCACACATCATAATGATTTGTTTGAGACAAGAGCTATTAAATATGCAATGGGAGAAGATGCATATAATGTAAATATTAATTCGACAAAATCTATGATTGGCCATTTATTTGGTGCTGCCGGTGCAGTTGAATTTATCACATGCGTTAAGTCGATTGAGGAAGGTTACATTCATCCTACAGTAGGTCTAAAGGAGACCGAGGGCGAGATGGATTTAAACTACACAATGGGCGAGGGAGTATACAAGGATGTTAAATACGCCATAAGCAATTCACTTGGATTTGGCGGACATAATGCAAGTATTCTTGTTAAGAAGTTTGAAGAATAAAACAAATTAAATCAAATACCTACCGGAAGGCTTGAAGAAGACTGCCTGGTAGGTATTTTTATATATAGGAATGATTTGCTTCAGAAACGTAATGGAATTGTACACAAAAATATTCCGGAATTTATGGCTAGGGGAGAGCTTTTTGGATAGATACATGTGAAAACCGCATAAAATCAGGAATGCAACCTGTAGTTTACATCTAGAACCTTGAAGGTGGTGGCCTTTCAGACATCGAATAGGTACCATTAATGCAAACAAATTGTTCAGATTGGAGGATGCACTATGACATTAGGCGATAAATTATCAAAACTACGAAAAGAAAACAATTACACACAGGAACAGCTTGCTGATATTCTTGGAGTGTCCAGACAGGCAATCAGCAAATGGGAAAGTAACATTACATATCCGGAAACTGACAAGCTCATACGGATAAGCGAGCTATTTAACTGTTCACTGGATTATCTTTTAAAAGATACAGAAGAAACAGACAACAAGAAGCAGACAAATGATGAAGTTTCATTTTTCAGAAAATGTCTGAAGGAAAGAAAAAGTAAAAAAACAGTATGGGGTATGCCAATGTGGCATATCGGCAAGAATGCAAGAGGCTTTATCGCTGTTGGCTTAAATGCACGCGGAGTGATTGCAGTTGGCCTAAAAGCAAAAGGAATTGTGTCGCTTGGAATGTTATCCATAGGAGTGTTATCATTTGGTTTATTTTCACTTGGCCTGCTTTCTATCGGTACATTTGCTCTAGGACTGTTGTCCGCAGGATGTTTTTCAATCGGCGTTTTTGCGACTGGAGCAATCAGTTTAGGAATTATATCACTTGGTGCAATTGCAATCGGCGATTTTTCTATAGGTGCTTTAGGAAAATATTTCAAAACCACTAATTAAACAAATAAAAATGGATAGAAAGCTATCAATAAATCAGAGTTTGATATGATGTAAAAATCGGAAGTTTATGAATTGTCTAGGAGATATGATTTATGAAAAAAACACATTTAATAATTGTAAATATAGTTCTTTTACTGTGGTATTTTCTTTCAATGATAGGATTGAAGATTGGAGACAAATACTTGGTAACAGGTGCATTTGAGGAAGAATGGGTATTTATGCTTGTTCCGACAATTACATTTATTTTAATGTTGGTTACTAAAAATGTTGGAAGGAATATACATTTGATATGGTTGACAGGGTGGTTTGTTACTCAGTTCTTAAGTCATGAATGGTATACTTTATTTGGAAGAGGATTTATGGGAGAAATGGACAAGAAGATTGCCTATTTTTCAGAATGCATTCAATTAATAAATGTGGATGGAAGATATGTTCCTGATGTATATCATATTGTATTACATATTTTGATAATTGTTGCATTTGTTGTGACCTTGCTTTATAGAGAAGAAAAAACATTAGTTGACGAAGTGTGAAACTTTCAGTCTTGTGGAGAGATTGAAAGTAACAGAAGATTTGAAGTTTGATGAGGAAAAACATATATGAGCGTTAAGAAAAAAGGGAGACGAAAAATAAGTGTTGGTGCCACAGAATATATTTGGTATGTGGAAATGGATTATGATAGTCCTTATCATATTTTGCATATTGTGTCTGTGGATAAACATTTAATTTTAGCATGCCCTATAGATTCGGAAACACCATATATCATAAGTAAGGGTAAAGTATTTCAAAATAAAAACACAAATGGAATTTGGAATAGATATTTATTACCATTTGATATTCCTGAGATTGTTACCCCATCATTTGTGGCAAAAGTAATAACTTGGGCAATACAAGATATTAGTACGGAAAGTATTGTATGGAATGGTAATAGTATTCCTATTTAAACATGCATAAATTTGAAGTTGTATAATTGATAAATTAGGAAAGTTGAGCAAACAAGATGTTAAGATTAAGACCATATAATTCAAATGATGCAGAACAAATTATGTCTTGGAGTAAAGATGAGACGGCATTTTATAAGTGGACGGCAGGAGTTTTAGGAGATTATCCGCTTTCAAAGGAAACGTTTAGTGCAGTGACTAATCTTATGGCATTCACAGCTATAGATGACAATGAAATAATAGGTTTTTTTACTATGCGGAAACCAAAGGAATCTTTTGATGAATTACGATTTGGTTTTGTAGTTGTAGATTCCAAAAAACGTGGTAAAGGCTATGGTAAGAAGATGCTTCAGTTGGGACTTAAATATGCAAAGGAAATATATGGTGCAAAAAAGGTTTCGTTAGGTGTTTTTGAAAACAACGAGTCTGCGTATCATTGTTATAAAGCTGTAGGTTTTCAAGATATTGTTTTGGAAGAGACAGAAATGTATCATGTATTAGGTGAAGATTGGAAATGTTTAGAACTAGAGATTCAACTGTAAATCCCAAGTTGCTGAATAGGAAAACAAAAATTTTACTAACTGTATAAGCAAAGGAATATTCTGGGATTACATCTGCGATAGTTCTGTAATTGGACAAAAGAGAGCAAAATATGTCGGGACAAAAATATGCTTTGGAGAT
>JAEDHX010000091.1 GCA_016296785.1 Coprococcus sp.
AGATGGTGATATTATAGGTACGACGGTTGGTAACGATGTATCCATAGAATTTACGTCTGGAATAAGCAGCAAGTGGGGGGCTGTTAGGTTTAACGGTGGGCCTAAAAAAACTAATATAATAGAATACCCACCTAAGCTATTTTCAAGAAATAGCTATACTATCAGTATGTGGGTAAATGCAGATGAAAGGCAATTACTTACAAGTATAATATATATGAGGTATATGGGTGGTTTTGCATCTGTTATGCCGTATAGGGATCAGGTTGAGTGTACATTTAGAATACATGAAGATGATAATGTTTCTATATGGAATGACACCATTTGTCGTGCGGTTGATACGAATACATGGAATCATATAGCTGTATCATTTGATTCATATAGTGAAACAATGAGATATTACATAAATGGGCGTCTTGCAGAGACATATGTTGGGGCTCCTACACTTTTATCATGCAGAGAAGTCATTCTAGGAGGAGATCCGTACCAGGAAACATTTAAGGGACGGATATCAGGATTGATTGTTTATGATAGTTCTAAGACTAAAGAGGAAATAGCAACGCTGTACGAATCATTCAAACTAGAAGATGGATTCTGTGGAACAGTAGAAGAGTTTTGGATGGAAAACAAATAGATGAAATAAAAATAAGGCTCAAACAAGAGCCTTATTTTTTATGAATTATTCTGTTTATATTGCATTCTAACTTTTATATCTTGATTGTAATTTCCAAAGGAGGATCCAAATAATGTTAGTCCGCCTTTATAAATACTGTCTTCAGCCACTTCCATTTTAAGCTTTATAGGTGTTCCTGGAATAATGTTAACATCATTTAAGTTCACATCAGATACTTTTACTCCATCTATAAAGGTTCCATTGTCAGAAATTGATAAGAATTTGAGGAGACCATACTGATTCCAATTTGGGTCCCACCAACTAGGAGTGTAGATACCCGGATTCTTACCGAAATCACCAGGTGAAATCCATGTACAAACAGGAACATTGTTTATATAAAAAGAAATATCACTAGGCCAGTTTTCTTTAATGCCTGGGGCTTCACTTGATATCTCAAATGAAATAAGAAGTTCAACAGGCAACTGATCATCCTCAAGATAGTTAGGTACCATATATTCTACGTGACCGACAGTGAACCATATTATACCGGCTTTTATTCTTTCGGGATCTGAGAAGAACTTAGGATCATCTACTACACCAATAAGATGCTCGGCTGTAGATAATCCACATGTAGGGTATGCACTGTAATCAGAGTATAGGCCAATAGCTATAGAAGTCTCATATATATTCTTATTGTTTACAGCTGCTTCGAAATCAATCATCATTTTGTCTTCTATAATGGTACATATTCTCTGAAGACCATGTTTACCAGTTTCGAACTTAATACTTATAAGATTATTATCAGCCAGCATTTTGATATGTGGAGAAAGAGAACCTGCTGTTATACCAAGTTCTTCAGCAATATCCTTCATTGCCATAGGTCCGTTGGCGGAAAGCAGTTCAAGAACTGAAATTCTGATATCGGATCCAAGACACTTGAATAAAGGTAGTGCTTGAGTCAAATCACTTATGTTTATCATATTATTTCCTCGTTGATATTTTATTGCATCTTGAGTATATCACAGAGGCAGTAGAAAATCTATATTTAGTTTGGAAAAATACAAAGTCTCAAACGTTTAAGTTTACATTTTTATACAAAATGCTATATAAAATACCTAAATAAAGAGAAAAATCCAAAATAATTTACAAAAAAATCAAAATAAATATTGACAACGTATATTGCAATATGTATGATACAAATACAAAACGGAGTTCAAAGGTGTACAAATTACACAATGAACTGGAAAAAGGTATTATTAATTTTTACTTCGGGAGGAAACAAAATGAAGAAAAGACTTTTGGCATTAATTCTTGCCGCTTGTACAGTCGTTTCTATGACTGGTTGCGGAAACGCATCAGCACCAGCAGCACCAGCAGCAGATGCAGCAGCACCAGCAGCAGAAGAAGCAGCACCAGCAGCAGATGCAGCAGCACCAGCAGCAGAAGAAGCAGCAGAGCCAGCACCAGCTGGAGCACAGGAACTTACATTCTGGACATTCCAGGCAGCTCATCAGGCATTTATGGAAGATGCAGCTAAGAGATGGAATGAGACATATCCAGATCGTCCTATCGATTTCAAGGCAGAGACACTTGGTTACGATGACCTTCATAACAACCTTTTAATTTCTCTTCAGACAGGTACAGGAGCTCCTGATATCGCTGATATCGAAATTTCAATGTACGCTAACTTCATTACAGGTGACGAGGCTGACATTCCTCTTCTTCCTCTTAATGATGTTGTAGAACCAGATAAGGACAACCTCATCATGGGTAGATTTGATAACTATGCTAACCATGGTAACTACTATGGTGTTGACTACCACGTAGGTGCTACATGTCTTATGTACAACAAAGAGATCTTTGAGCAGGCAGGCGTAGATATCAACTCAATCGAGACATGGGATGACTTCAAGGAAGCTGGTAAGACAATCCGTGAGAAGACAGGTAAGTACATCATGGCTTGTGAAACAACAGAGCATTGGACATACTACCCACTTATCACAGAGAGAGGTGGAGACTTCTTCGATCCAGTAACTGGCGAAGTTACACTTGATAGCGATGTTAATATTGAGACATTACAGTGGCTCCTTGATGGACTTAATGATGATATCTTCTGTGAGATGCCTGGTGGATTCTGCCACAGTGAAGAGTGGTATGCTTACATGAACGAAGGTAATGTAGCTTGTATAGGTATTCCACTTTGGTACTTAAACAGATTTACAGATTACATGCCTGACCTTAAAGGTAAGATGGCAGTTAGAACACTTCCAGTATGGGAGAAGGGTGGACGTAACTCAGCAGGTCTTGGTGGAACAGGTACATCTGTAACAATCCAGGCTAAGGATCCACAGCTTGCTAAGGATTTCCTTTACTTCGCAAAGATTTCTCAGGAAGGTGCTATTGCAACATGGACAGATCTTGGATTTGATCCTATCCGTAAGGATATCTACACAGATCCAGTTATGACAGCTCCTAACAGATTTACAGATTACTTCGGTAATGAGGTTTATGACGTAATGGATGCTACAGCTGATAGTATTGTTGCACTTTCAACATCTAACCCTCTTTACCCAGAAGCACTTACAAGAGTACAGAAGACAGTAATGTTTAACGTACTTCACGATAAGAGCCAGACTCCAGAGGAAGCTTTAAAGCAGGCAGCTGATGAGCTTAGAGCAATGCAGTAATATTTATTGATTTGAAATAAGTTTTGTAAAATGCGGGAATGGTTCATAGGACTATTCCCGCAGATTATATAGAAGTATAGGTTTTAGTAGGAGAAGGGTAATTGTATGTCAGGAAAGAATAACACAAATGAAGTACATGCAAGAAAAAAGATAAAGATGTTAAATATCGCACCTTATCTTTTTACACTTCCATTTGTTCTTCACTTTATTATATTTTTCGCTTATCCAATAATTAGTACATTCTGGACAAGTTTATGTCAGCAGAAGGGATTTGCGCCACCATTTTTTGCAGGATTTGCAAATTATAAACTATTGTTCGATGATTATTTCAAGATGGCATGTGCGAACTCGGCAATATATACATTTTTTACATGTCTTATATTGATTCCACTACCACTATTATTGGCAACACTTGTAAATTCAGGACTTGTAGCTAAAGCTGATTTATTAAAGAGTGCAATGTTTGTTCCTGCACTTACAAGCGTAGTAATGGCGGGATTGTTTTTCAAATATGCATTTTCATCAAATCCTACAGCTATTATGAATGCATTTATTGGCGTTTTGGGAATAGCTCCTCAAGGATGGCTTGAAAAGAGATTGACTTCTTGGATAGTGCTTGTAATATTCTGTTGTTGGAAGTGGATGGGAGTAAACATGGTTTACTATTTATCTGCTTTACAGATGGTTCCACCGGAATTATATGAAGCTGCAGAGCTTGATGGAGCTAATGCATGGCAGAGATTTATTAATATAACAGTGCCAGGAGTTAGACCTACGATAATATATGTATTAACAATATCTATTTATGGTGGTTTCTCAATGTTTGCTGAAGCATTTACACTCTTTAACAGTGCAAGAACACCTGGAGATATTGGAGCAACTATTGTCAGCTATATTTACGCACAAGGATTCAATAGAAATAACTTTGGTTTAGCATCTGCTGCGGGTATTTCACTTCTTGCTGCAGTAATGATTATAAATGTAATTCAGTTGAAGCTTACTGGTTCTTTAGGAAAAGAACAGGATTAATATAAGTGGAAAGAAGGTTTAGAAATGACAAAGAAAAAAATAATACTTTCAATACTTGCAACACTTGTTATTGCTATATTCGCAGTGGTTGCATTGATGCCATTCTTCTTCCTGCTTATATCATCCTTTAAGCCAGGAAGTGAGATGATCAGAAATGGTCTTCAGTTTAAATTCGATTTCCAGAACTATAGTCTTGTAAACTATGCACTTATTAAAACGGAAAGAGATGGAATATATCTTAGATGGTACCTTAATAGTATTATTATCATGGTTTTACAGGTTGCTTCAGGATTATTCCTTGCATCAATAGTTGGATATGGATTAGCAAAATATAAATTCAAAGGAAGAGACTTTATGTTCATTTTGGTACTTATGGTTATGATGGTACCAGTAGAAATCTTAATTCTTCCATTATATAAGGAAATGAATTCATTAAACCTCATAGATACTTATTGGGGTGTTATTCTTCCATTCCTTGTACCTGCAACAGGAGTATTCTTCTTCAGACAGTTTGCATCAGGACTTCCTAGTGAAATCATGGAATCAGGAAGAATTGACGGTTGCGGAGAATTTGGAATATTCTTTAAGTTAATGATGCCTCTTATGTTACCAGCATATGGAGCTATGACTATTCTTTTATCAATGGGAAGCTGGAATGCTATGGTTTGGCCTATGATTGTTCTTCGTACAACAGAGATGCAGACTCTTCCAATTGGTCTTCAGTCATTGCTTACACCATATGGTAATAACTATGACTTATTGTTATCTGGAGCAGTTATGAGTGTTTTACCAATTATGATTATTTTTGCATTAAATCAGAAGACATTCATAGCAGGTATGGCTGCAGGTAGTGTTAAGGGATAAATTGTTTAACTATATAGGAGCTGAAATGGGAAAAGCAAAAATAATTCTTGATAAAGATTTTATTGTGGGAGAAATTGACAAGAGAATATATAGCTCATTTATTGAGCATTTGGGAAGAGCTGTTTATGGTGGTATATACGAACCAACACATCCAGAAGCAGATGAGCTTGGATTTAGAAAAGACGTAATGGAGTTTGTTAAAAAACTCGATGTTCCTATGGTTCGTTATCCTGGTGGTAACTTTGTATCTGGATTTAACTGGGAAGACAGTGTTGG
>JAEDHX010000092.1 GCA_016296785.1 Coprococcus sp.
TTTATCATCCTGTGGACTATCTCCGCCTACATTGTAAGAATAGGTTGTTCCAGTAGCCTCTGTGATTGTACCTGTTCCTGATGTAATCTTAAGGAATGGCGCATTTGAACTTGCACTGATTGTACTTACTGTAGCCTCAACACTATTATTACTTACAAACCATGCATATGTTGCTGATCCGAGTGCTATAGCTGCTACGAGAACCATAGCGATTGCAGCTACGAGCTGCTTCTTTAATGCTTTAATACTTTTTGTGTTTTCCATAATTTTTTCCTCCTTTGTTATATTTCCTAAAACAGTTCTTCAAACGAATAATAATCTAAGTAGTTCCTGTAATCAAATCATACTCTCACCGGGCCCGGTTAAGAGAGTTACTCATCACCGTATCCGGTGAGGCTGTCATTTCATGACAGGAAGCTTCTCAAAATAGTATTCATATTTTGTTTAGGCTATTTATATATACGGTCGTTGTGGAACCGGATATATCATGTTACTTATCTTCTGTTTGATCTTTATTCCTTCTTGTATCCCAGGTAATCTCCATGTCGCCATAGTAGTTACTATTAGGATCGTCATTACCTGCTGCATTAATCGGCTTGTCGCCGGATAATGTATCTTTTATGTCTTTGAAGAATTTCCATACAAGGCTTGTATCATCATCATAGTCGGCATCAATATGCATACTGAACTGTACGCTTCCGCCGATAATTGAATCAACGCACTCAGGATCGTCGCCCTCCATCCATATAACGATGGTGTATCTGTCAACATTTCCTACAAGGAATTCTTCTTCAGTAAATTCGCAGACAACCTCGTCTGACTTAAAATTCTCACAGCCCTCTTCAGGAAGACCATCAGCAGCCGGCATCGCATATACTGTACTCTTGCCATTCCTCCATACAGCGACACGAACTGCTTCTTCTGCACCTTTGGCACAGGAGTCAAGAGTTACTCTGGCTATATAGCCAACATCCTCCTTACCGGCATTTCTTATATAATATGTATATGCCATATAGTTCTTACCATTGTGGCTTCCTTCAAAAGAATCAACATCCTCAGGAATGTCGGAAATGGAAATATTAGTGGCATCCTGAACTACATCGGCCTTAAGTCTTGCCGTGGCATCCTTGAAATCACCTGTTTCGGCTATGCTTATACCCTTTCGATACAGCTCAAGTCGGTTTAGATTGATAGTGAAGTTACCCATCTTCTCCTGCATAAATGCAACTATGAAAATGATGCAAATTGCAAGAAGAAGCGCAAGTAATGCAAGTCTCCACTTATCCATTCTAAGAAGCGCTGCCCCTATTCGTCTACGCTTACGATGAGGCATGTACATACTTACAATTGTTTCAGGATTGACATCACCGCCGGTCTTAGCCATAAGCTCCTCAAGCTCCTGGATTCGAAGCATTTGCTCCTGTTCTGCTCGCTTAAGCTTTCTTTTCTCCCATTTGCTGAGCTTATTTTGCTTTGCTTTGTCAGCTTCCGGATATTTGTTTTCTGTATTTTCTATATTCTCAGTATTTTCTGTATTCTCTATAGCATTTTCATCAGCTGTTTTTGCTAATGCTTCTTCTTTATTCTCTATACTCATGCAACCCTCTCGCAGCCCGCATATAGTCATATGCTATATTCTTACAGCTTATATCTCTTCTTAACATATGAAACATAGTTCTGCATAGCTGAGCGGTCGTCCATACCATTAAATCTAAGCTGTATACCTGTTACATATCTGAATTCTCCACCCTTTGGAAGCTCTCTGGTCCAACAAGCTACGCCTACTACATCCATACTTGACTGTCCGTCCGATGCTGTTCCAAGACGTGGAAGTGTAAATATACAGGACTCTCCAACATTAAACCATCTGTTCATATATACAGCAAGACCGTTATTAGAAATATCCGCTGTTTTGCCACTTTCCTTATCAATCTCACCCTGATTATTCAGTGCCCATGTATCCTGCATATATTCAATCGGCAGCTCAACCTTCATACGTACATCCACACGCTTTACAAACTGCCTGTTATCAGCAACTCTTCTTACCTTCCAGAAACGGCGAATACCCTCTTTTATGACATCATCAACATATCCTGCCACAATCTGAGTTTCTTCGCCATCACCATAACTAAACAGCATCTTCTGATCTTCGTCAGGAATAAGTGCTTTACCGTTCAGCATCGGTATGGATACTAAAAAGGCTGATTCATCAATTGCTTTATTATATGTGCACATCATATTGAACTGTGGTGTTTGATTTGCCGGAACATCAAATGCAATCTTCATCTTAGTTCCTGTTTTTACATTTAGTACACCCGCCATTTATATCAAACTCCCCTTTATATATAAAAAACTAAAACTATTCTAATAAGGTAATAGATATTTTACCATATTTTGTGAAACAAATCTACATTTTATATAATATTTTTTGGCATATTTTACTAAAAACGCAATTTTTGTTAAATTTATTGTAAATAATGTCACTATTTTAAACAAAAATATGATATTTTAGTCATTTTCACCATAACTATTGCAATAACCCATCTATTGTATTAGCCACAGACTCGCTTCCGATTATTGTAATATTGTTAATAAGTATCAAATCATCAATCTGTTTATCCCTAACATAGTCAAGAACATTAACCTGAGCATATCTGTAATCCATAACGTATACCGTCTGATAATGGTCCACAAGAAGCGGCACAAATGCATTTCCGTATGACTCCTTTAGCACAAGACATGATGAACCATCCGTGATTTTTGGATTTTCAATAATCTCAAGAGGTCTGTCTCCTGCAATAAATGTCATATATAGCGAACTCTCAGCCCAGCCGGTAACATCAGACACAACATTCCAGTCATGCTCGGTGCCATCCTCATCCCAGTATTTCATGTCATTTGTTCCATTTGGAATATATGCGTATACCGTATCAGGATTTGCGGCCATCTCCGCACTGTTAAGTGTGCTGTAGAAGGTACCAAGGAAATTCTCAAATGTATACTTCTTTCTTGATTCAAGAGGAATTGTTGATATTCCCTTTGTTTTACAGAAATTATCATACACATAAAATGCTCCAAGCTGCGTCCAGTGATGGTCGGTTCTAAAGTAAATATACTCATCATTATGCTCTCTCAGTGTACGTATTGTATCAACCGTCTTTACACCCTCAAGCATTCCATAATAGTAATCTATCGCCTGCATCTGGTTCGAGCCGCCTAAGCTGTCAAGCTCCTTCTCAGAAAGAAGCGCACCTGACTGATTAGGAATAAGCATGCAGTATACGTCCGTCTGTCCCTCCAGCTCCTTCGCAGCTCTGTTTAATGCATTTATATATTTTGTCGCAGAATCCTGAACAAAATAATATACGCTAAATGCTGAGCCATCCTTAACATACAGATTCTGCTGAACCTGCTTCTGGAATTCCTCATCCATCACTTTCGCATCCGGTGGATCAACCTGCTTAACAACTGCTTCTGTTGTCACTTCCTCAGTAGTCTTATCTGATGATTGCTCAGTTGTATCCTTCTCAGGCTTTTTGGATGCCTCCTCCGTCGTGCTTTCAGTAGGCTGTTCCTTCGATACATCCGGAATATCATCCGCCTCTGCCTGTTCTCCTACCATCATCGTTTTAGACTCTATTCCATATAAGCCCTTAACCTTCTGGTCCGCTTTTACAAGGGTATCTCTCATTGGATACGTGTCGGAGAACCACAGGGAAACCTCAGAGAAATAGCTTCCATCCATAAATGATGATATCGTAAACTGTGGAAACTCCGTAAGCTTACGTTTCTCCATCTCCGATACCTTAGGTCTAAAGAAAAACATGCATCCGACAATTCCACCAATAGCCATAACTGCACAAAAAAGCAAAATGCCTATCGAGCGGTATCTTCTCATTATTATTTTTTGCATCTTTGTAAACTTTGTTTTCATACTGCATATGCCTTTCTACTAGAACTGGAAATACAAAAATGGATTATAGCTGTCACCAACAAGTGCAAGCGCTGATATAATTACAAGCAATGCCGGAGTAATCATGTCGAGCACATTTGCAAATGTAAACATTACCTTACTATGTCTTCCATCTGCAAGCATCTTCTTTCTGGTGTTCTTACCAAGAGGTGTTACAGCTATTATTGCAAATATCAGGAAGAAGATGTACTGCAAAAATACAGTTTTCACATTCATGCTTGTAAAGCCATTTACACCTATTCCAAACATTCCCTTGAATACTACTGAAAGCTCAGCAAGACTTTCAAACTTGAAAATAACCCAGCCAAACAGCACTACTAATAGTGTGTATACATGCGATGCTGCCTTTGGAAGTCTTCCCTGTATAACAAACTTTTCAAGCAACAGGAAGAACAAATACCACAAGCCCCAGAAAATATAGTTCCAGCTGGCGCCATGCCAAAGTCCTGTAAGGAACCACACTACAACCATATTTCTAACATATTTCGCGGTGCCGCATCTATTTCCCCCAAGAGGAATATATACATAATCTCTAAAGAAGCTGGAAAGTGACATATGCCATCTTCTCCAGAAATCCTGGACACTGCTTGCTATATAAGGGTAATTGAAATTTCTGTCGTAATGGAAGCCTATCATTCGTCCCATTCCAATTGCCATGTCTGAATATCCCGAGAAATCAAGATATATTTCCAGCATAAAGAATATCATTCCAAGCCACAACCCTGTAAATGGCTGCATCTCAAGACTATTCACTCCTTTCGGAAGCAACGTATCTGCTGCAGCCGCGCAGGAATTTGCAAGTACTGCTTTCTTGGCCAGTCCAACAGAAAACTGTCTGATTCCCATATATATGTCATTTGGCGTAATTCTTCTATTATCAATCTCATCCGCTATCGTCTGATATCTTACGATAGGACCTGCGATACACTGATGGAATAAGCTTGAATAAAGAAGCAGCTTCCAAAATACAGGCTGCGCCGCAGTCTTACCCTTATACACATCAGCAACATATGAAATAAGCTGGAACGTATAGAAGGATATTCCTATTGGCAACGCAATATTCGGAACCTTTGACGGGAAGCCAGTCATCTTATTAACATTTCCAAGAATAAATCCGAGATATTTGAAAATGCACAGAAGTCCCAGCAAAGCAACACATTCAAGCACAAGATACAGCTTCACCTTCTTATCTTGTCCTTCCTTCTGCCTTACCTCCTCAATCTTCAACGCGCAAAACCAGCTTATCAGCGTCTCTCCCACAAGAAGCAATAGATACCTAGGTCCGCCCCATGCATAAAAGATAAGCGAAAAAATAAGCATAACCTTATTCTGGCTCTTCGCATCCACCAGGAAGTAAACCACCAGATTACATGTCAAAAATATAAAAACAAATAATAAGCTTGAAAATACCATCTCTTCTTCACCTTTATCATCACGTTACAATATTACTTATAATACCACACTTATCCCAAAACCACAACTA
>JAEDHX010000093.1 GCA_016296785.1 Coprococcus sp.
TTTGTATCAATTGAGAATGATACATTCTCAAAAACATAATCAAAACTCCCATCATAACCAAAGGTGAGATTATTTACACTAATTTGTGCCATATGCATTCCTCCTCTCATGGTTACTTAAAAAAAAGAACCATTTGTTGCCAAACAGTTCCATTACATTCAATAACCTCATATTATATTCCATAAGGAATACACAAGCTTGCAATTATTAACACACAAAAAGAGAGGTTATGAGAACATAATCCACTTTTGGCAACATGACATGTAGTATAAGCTTAACAACTCATACAAACTAAACAATTCATGTAATCAAAAGTAAATTATCTCCTCATCTTTTCACCTCTCTCCTAATGATATAGTTATTCTAGCATTCTGATTTGTCTTTGTCAATTCATATATTCCGGCTCAATTATTGTTACGTTTTCACTCTATATTACGAAGCTTCCTATAGAGCCAACAAGGTTTGGCAGCTTTTTTTCACATAAAAAGGAGCTGTGCACTAATTGCTTAGTGCGAGCAGCCCCTTTCTTCTCAGTCTTTATTAGCTTCATTCTGCTAATTAGCTTCCGGATTTGTAGTTGTAACATGAAGATTGCATGGATCGTTTGAAATCAATACGTAGTATTTCTTTCCTGCTTCAAGCTTGTATTCTATGTAGAAATCATAACGTCGTAAGCCATCAATATTATATCCGCCATCATCATTACTTGTTAGTTCTTTATAATTTGAATCGTAAAGGCCACCATATGGGTCACCTGTTTTTGATGTGGAGTATATATAGTAAGTTCCTGTATTTGATGCAGTAAATTCAAATAAATCACCATTTTTAGCATATGATACAGTATTTTCTTTAATACTTATTATATCATCCCTTTCGGATACAATTGCAGTTACAAATTTTGTCGTATTTGTTATTGTCGCATTAATAGTAGCTTTTTCGAAAACACGCATTGATGTTAATTTGTAATAGCCCGGAACAACATATATAAAGCCTCCGCTACCATAAGATACACCCTTATTATCCTTCCATAAGGATAATGTTGAGGCCTGAATATTCGGATTATTCGAAATAACCGCCACCTTAAGTACATCAAATGTAATATCGAAACCAAAGATGTTATCTGTTATGCGCTTTCCATATATCCAGCTTATATTATCACCTAAAACAACCTTGATATCATAGGTTCCAGGAACAACTCTTACAGAATATATAGATGTATCAGAACTGGTCGTTACGTATTTCTCCCTGCCATAATAAAATTCCTTGTCTTTATTTATAAAGATTATCTGTGCACTTGGTATCAAATCTCCCCTTTTATCTTTGATTAGTCCGCATACGGTAACTGTGTCTGAGATATTCAATGTACAAGTAACCGTATCAGTCAAAGATGGATTATTCTGATCCTTAATCAACACCTTCACATTATAAACACCCGCCATATAAAGATATCCCATCAGTCTTCCATCACTTGACATCGAAAGTCCATACGTATTTCCTTCTATGGAGTATGAATAATTGCCTGACCCTCCATGCGCATAGATTTGTTTATCAATATATACAGAATTACCGGTCTTTGCTTTATATTCAGGTGGTGCATATGCCAAAACCGAATCAGCTGAGTATATATGCAATATAAAGTATTCATTATAGACATTTCCCAATTCATCTACAATCTTTATCGCAAGTGTATAAGCGCCTTCCTTATTAGCAATACCACTAAAATGGATAGTATCATATTCACTATTATCTTGATTTTGATTTATTGTATATTTTATTCCATCAGGAATTCCGGATATGGTGATGTCACAATATCCATAAGCATTAAAATAATCATAAAAATCAACCGAGCTACCTACTGAATAGTAATATATACTATACTCTGTATTTATATAAGTTTCCTCTGAATATACAACATTTACTACCTGTGTTCCTGTGGCAAATAAGTTCATAGTTTCAATGCGTATTTCCTCGTTGTTAATCAGTCTGTCTTTTACATTTATCTTTATTGTATAATTGATTTTGTCTGCGGTACTTACGCTGTCAATTACCAGAGTTCTATTATAATTTCCGTTTAATAAGTATCTCGCATTAATATTAAAGTTACTCTTACTAAGTGCCTGTGCAGAAGATAGCTTTACCTGAACTGTCTGCGGATTAATGATTTTAGTTTGAACAACCCTGACAGGCTTCGCAACTGTTACCTTGCAGCTGGCTTTCTTACCGGAACCATCTGCTGCCGTCGCAGTAATTGTAACTGTTCCCGGCTTGACTGCTTTAACAATACCTGAACTATTTACTGTTGCAATCTTTGAGTCAGATGATGTCCAAATAACTTTCTTATTGCTTGCTGTCTTTTTTACAACGGTCGCTTTAAGAGTGGCCGATTTTCCTGTAGCAAGAGAAAGAGAAGCTTTATTAAGACTGACCTTTACTACCGGTGTTCCTATGATTACATTTATCTTTGTTTTTACTGTCTTATCAGCCTTTAGTGTAATTGTAATCTGTGCCTTTCCCTTCTTAATACCTTTAATGACACCCTTTGAGGACACCTTCGCCACCTTTGGTTTACTAGACGAAAATTCTACCTTGCTTGTAGCATAATTAGTCTTCAGTTTAAATGTCTTTTTTTGCTTAATTGTAACTGTGTTCGATGGAAGGTTCGTTACCTTCAGTGATTTATTTGATGCTGCATCAACAGGAGTAGATGTTATTAGTGTCAAAGCCATAACAATAACAATTACTGCCACCAATGATCTCAATACATTTGTAATTCTTTTCACTATGAAACCAACCTCCCCTTCTATGCTTTATATTGCGGTTTTGTATATGTAATATGTAGTTCACAGGAACTATTTGTAACCTTTATGAAATATGTTTTTCCTGCTTCAAGATTATACTCTATACAAAAATCGTATTTCTGCGAGCCAACTATATTCTTACCACCATCATCATTATTGGTTATCTGACTACCATCAGGACCATAAAGCCAGCCATATGGATCACCACTTCCTGATGAGGAGTATATATAGTAAGTACCTGTCTTTGTTGCCTTAAAACTAAATATATCCTCAGACTTGGCGTTAGTTACAGAATTATCCCCAACACTGGCTATATCTTCCCTTATCGATATAACAGCAGTAACACTTTTTGTCATATCTGTTATTGTAGCATTAATTGTAGCTTTGCAGACACTTGATAAACTTGTCAGCTTATATGTACCCGGCTTAACATAAATGTAGTCTATATAACCATAGACTTCTCCTGCATCATCCTTCCATGAATAAAATGACGATCCAGAAACTTCTGCTCCATCTATAACCACCTCAACCTTTAGCAGGTCGGTAATAATATCAAAACTACTAGTATCCCCTGTAATTCTTTTTCCATATATCCAGCTTGAACAACTTCCCACACTAACCTGAATATCATAGATTCCAGGAATAACACTTATTGTATACTCACCTGAATAATCTAAGCTATGGGTATATATAACTGAAGGATACAAACTGGTTTTATCCTTATTTACAAATCTAATGCTTGCACCTGTAATTAATTCACCCCTTTTATCCTTAATTGCTCCTGATACTACTGCACCACTTGCAAGATTTATTGTACAGGTCACTGTCTTTGTCACAGAAGGATTATCCGTATCTGTAATCAATACCTTTACATTGTATACGCCAGGTGTATATATACGTCCACTTAGCCTTCCGCTATTTGAAACCACTAAACCATAGTCTTCTCCTTCAATAGAATATGAATAATTCTCTGACCCACCATATACCGCAATCTGTCTGCTTATCATTGCACCATTTTTACCGGCAATTTCATATACAGGTTGCATATATGCCGAGATTGAGTCATCAGAGGTAATATGCCATATTACGTACTTGATATATATATTACCCAATTCATCAACACACTTTATTGTTGTTGTATAAGTTCCAAGCTTGGATACAGTTCCTGTATAATATATGAAAATACTATTAGGTTCTTTCTCACTCTTTTGGATTACCTTGTATGAAACTCCCTCAGGAAGTCCGGTTACTGTGATATTACAGTATCCCATGTCCTTACTATATATATATGTGTCTTCATAAATCGTACTATCTTTAGGACGAATAATATGCTCATAGCTGACTTCTTTATAATTACCTTCAGAATAAACAGCTCCCACAACCTGCGTTCCGGTTCCAAATAAATGGCTAACCTCAATACGAAGCTGCTCATTGTTACTCAGAAAGCTGTCTGTCTTTAACTTGATTGTATAGTTAATTTTGTCTGTAGTACTAATACTCTCAATTACCAAGGCTTTGTTATATCTGCCATTTATTACAGTTCTTACTTTTAGATTAAAGTCACTCTTGCTAAGTACCTGCGCACGTGAAAGCTTAACCTGTATTGTTTGCATATTCAGGATTTTAGTTCCAATCACCTTGACCGGATCTGCAACAGTCACCTTACAGCCGGCTTTCTTACCTGAACCATCCGCTGCCGTTGCAGTAATTGTTACTGTTCCCGCTTTGATTGCTTTAACATACCCCGCACTGTTTACTGTTGCAACCTTAGAATCAGAAGATGTCCACAGTACCTTCTTATTACTTGCAGTCTTTGCTGATACGGTTGCCTTAAGAGTAGTCGATTTACCTGTAGCAAGAGAAAGCGATGTTCTGCTAAGGCTTACCTTAGTTACCGGCGTTCCTACGATTACATTTATCTTCTTCTTAACTGAAGGATTCGCTTTTAATGATATTGTAATCTGCGCCTTACCCTTCTTAACGCCCTTAATGACACCCTTTGAGGATACCTTCGCAATCTTTGGCTTGTTAGATGTAAACTTAAGCCTGCTTGCTGAATAATTAGTCTTCAGCTTAAACGTCTTTTTCTGTTTAATTGTTACTGTGTTCGATGGAAGATTCGTTACCTTCACTGTCTGTTTTGACGCTGCCTCAACATTAGGCGCTGATACAAATGTCAATGAAGCAACTATAACGATTACTGCCATCAAAATTCTCAATACATTTGTGAATTGTTTCACTATTAACCCTACCTCCTTTTATTTGATGTAAAAATATACAGAACTATTATATATCATTTAGTAAATAATGGCAAAAAATATCCTTCTTTGCACACTATTTCTACAGTTCAGTTCAAAATTCATATTGGTAATTTATAAACGCCTTTGCAAATATACCATATCTACTAACTGTATTCCGTTCTCATAGATTGGGTGGTCATAATTGTCAGCAAAGAAATTTGGGACTTTATGAGAACGGTCGACCATGCTCTCCTGTTCATCCGCCAAAAGTAGCAATGATATGTATTGCTTTTTATCCTCATTTACTTCCCGAACTTTCATACCCATTCCACCTTAGAAATAAACTAAATCATTCTAACACCTTATTTATTTGATGTCTGATTGTTCATTAGTCTAATCATTCATTT
>JAEDHX010000094.1 GCA_016296785.1 Coprococcus sp.
AAGGGACCTGTCCCCGTGGCGAATTTTTTGACCAAGGGACCTGTCCCCGTGGCGAATCTGTCCCCGTGGCTAATTTTAGAATTTAAATACTCTGCCTATTTCAGGCTTGTAGTTGTCGAGGTAATCTAGGATTTCGGTTTGGTCGTTTAGCACGACATATATTTCGTTGGTTTGAGGGCTCATAAAGCCCTTGTCTGAGGTTTCTTTCATCATGGATAGAAGAGGGGCAAAAAAGTTATTGATGTTGTAGATAATTATGGCTTTGCCATGGCGGCCAAGCTGCTTGAGTGTGAGTATCTCGAAGAATTCCTCGTATGTACCTACGCCACCTGGGACCATGATGAAGGCGTCAGAACGCTCCTCCATTATCTGCTTTCGTTCACGCATGGTATTTGTTTTGATAAGCTCCATGTCTCCTTCATATAAGATGCCGTCAACATCAAAAAATGCAGGGGTTACGCCAATTATGTGTCCGCCCTTTGTTGACATGCCTCTGGCGGCAGCACCCATAAGGCCACGTCCACCCGCACCAAAGACTAGTGAGTGACCGCGCTGTGCCATCATTTTGCCGAGTTTCTCGACAGCTTCTATATATGAATTATCAATGTCGTTACTTGAAGCGCCATATACACATATATTCATAAAATCTGTTTTGCTCCTTTCATATTGAAAAGATAAAGCGGGTAGAGACCCGCTTTATCTTTTGTTATTAATTATAAATCAGATTATAGAAGCTCTACTACCTTATTAAGAACTTCAATTTCTTTTGCCTTTGCTTCCATAATGTACTTCTCAAATCTGTCAAGACAGTCAATGTTGCCTGTAATTGAGCATTTGATAAGAAGATTTCTTGCTGTAAGCATGTTATTAACTACTGACATATAATCATCAAGAATCTCATGGTTATGCTCCAGATAACCTTTCTCCATAAGATACTTAAGTCTCTCAATCATAAGTACTTTGTGGTCATATACAAGATGAAGTGCTCTGATATCAAAGTCAGGATCATCATTAGAAAGCTGGATGCCAATCTGCTTTAGTACGGCATCGTATACATTTACACCAAATACTGTGTCTGAGAAACGGTTTCTCATCATTCGGAAATGATTCTTAGTATCCTTTCCTTCAAGATATTCAACAAGTGTATCTTTTATGTAATTTAAATCAAGTTCATAGTAAGTTTTTGATGTGTTCTTCTGAATTACATATAAACCACGGCGGCCTTTGTAATCATCCTTGAACATGTGGTCCTCAGAAGCTGTAATAATTTCATAGCCTCTCTTAACATCCTCAAAAGAAACAGTAGTATATGAGTAATGCTCACCAAATGTGAAGTCACCAACATGGAACTCTTGAGTGTCTTTATCATAACCAAAGATAAAGAGCTCGTGTGGGAACTTGTAATCGGCACCTGAGTCACATAAAATCTTAGCTTCGTCGAATACGCCATAAACATATCCGCCAAGATCAATTGTCTTTATTATAAATGTTATTATGTCATCACAGTAACTCTCAACCTGTTCTTTTGTCATAAGTGAGAATAAAAGATATGGACATTCTTTTAATGAACTGCTACCAGGCATCATATCTGCAAGGAGCATCTCATCACCTGTAAAAATCTCTTCTATATTATAACATCTTAGCTGTATATAATTACTAAATATCCAGTTCTTAGCTTTCTCGTCATCGCCAATGATTGAAAATAATGTTGCATGCCACTGCCATGATGTAATCATTGGGTAGCTAACCGGCAATATTTTTTTATTGCTCATTTTTATACCTCCTATTTATGTAATACTATGC
Organism: Coprococcus sp.; assembly: GCA_016296785.1. Lineage (GTDB taxonomy): Bacteria > Bacillota > Clostridia > Lachnospirales > Lachnospiraceae > Coprococcus. The sequence continues at coordinate 1,804 of JAEDHX010000094.1, forward strand.
AAATGAACCTTACTTAACCTTAGCTGCTACTGTTGATAATATATCGTTCAAATCATAATAAAGTCCAAGCGCAAGTTCATAATCATCAAATTCAATGTCAAATTCCCCCTCTAATCCGACAATAAACTGGATGATTGATACAGAATCCACACCATATTCTGTTGTTAAAGCTGCTGCCATATCGATAGTGTCAATATCAACCTCTGGCATAATTTCAGAAAAAACGTTTAAAACCCTTGATTTTAAAGCATCTGTGTCCATAACGTACCTCCCATTCTTAATTTTATAGAAAACTAAAATGTGTTATTTTAATTGTATATGTTTTTTGCGTTTTTTTCAATGAATTTTTTCTAAATAAGATGCATTTATGATGCTTTTACGTTTTATCTTAATGAAGATGACAAATGAATAGCCCTCCATCAAAAGATAACGTGTATGCTCATAATATTAAACAAATCTTAATTATATTAATATTGTTTGTTAATCTGTCATCATGATATAGTTTAATTGAAATTTGTAGTATATGCAGGAAGATATAAGCGGATAGTGGACATTTGCACATATCTTCCTGAAGGCATAGACGACAGTATAGGTGATTGATTATGAAAAGAGAAAAACCAAGAAGGATTATTTGTATTATATGCATTTGCCAGTTATTGATTATGGCTATGGCCGCAGGCTGTGGCAAAAAAAAGGTTGATTATTCTTTGAACGAACCAACGAATACAGGTGGCAGCGTAAATAAATCAGATGATGCTGATCTTAAAAGAACGCTAAATGTTCCGGATAGCTGCAATGAGACAATAATAGAAGTCAGCGATGAGGCAGTTATAGACTATAGTATGATTAATTGTGAGAACATAGAAGTTCCCGATGTCAGTAGTATGGATATAGTTCATTATGACAAATATAATGTAACTCCGGAGGTAAAGAAATCATTTGCAGAAGCATTATTTGAAAAGGATAAAGGAATATACAAATACGATTATGATAATCCTACAAAAGCGGACCTGCAAAAGGAAATAGATCGTATAGAGGCGTTGCTAAATCAGAATAAAATAGCATCCGTAGATGACCAGGGGAGAATAGAAGAGCTCAATCAGCGACTTGATGAGTTTAACAGGGCTTACGACAAAGCACCGGAGAAATACCCTGAAGCTGATAACTATGAAGACACAACATATATAGGAACGGCTAATGATGAAGAGTATATGTTTAGCATGGGCGAAAGTGACAGTTATATCTGGCTTGATTTTTATAATAGAGATATTTTGAAGCTTAGACCGAATGATGAAGCTGAGGCCTGCTCTCTTGGAACAGATCATTTAATTGATGACCCGGAACCGCGTGAGAATACCAGTGAGATGAATGCTGAAGAGGCCTGTAGCATTGCGGGTGATTTTCTTGAACAAATAGGATTTGATGATGTTATTTGCACACAAATAGCAGACCTTGACTGGTTATATACTAAATATGATGGAAGAAGCGTTGCAACTGAAACGGAAGGGTATTCGGTGAAATTTGCAAGAAGCATTGGAGGTGCTTCGGCAAATGACGATGAATATTTGAGTCTACAGACACTGAATAAAGCAGGCTACTATTCGGGCCTTCCTGCGGAGAGCTTTGAAGTAAATGTCTATAAGGAAAAAGTAATTAGTATGCATTTGTGCCTGTGGTGTGGTACAAGGCTGGATGTCGAGAAAAATGTAAAGCTGCTTACATTTGACGAAATAATAGAAAAAGCAAAAATGCACTTTCCTGAATATTATGAGAAATATCCTACAGAATATGATGTTGATGTTTTTAGTAAAGCAAAGCTCACATATATGCTTATGTCTGATGGAAAAAACCGGTATAAATATGTACCTGTCTGGGCATTTTCTGAAAGCTATGAATTTAGAGATTATGATGGCAGTATAAGCTATTACACATTTCAGCTTATCCTGATGGATGCGACAACCGGGGAAATAATAGATTATGTTGAGGAGAGAAATAAATTTTAAATAATCATATAAAATAAGTAAAGGTAATTATATAGGAGGACTTATATGAAGAGGATTAATTTAAAGAAAACCGCTGTTATTGCACTTGCGGGACTTATGATGACACAGGCCGCACTAACAGGCTGTGGAAAGAAAACTGTTGATTATAATGTTGACGGTACAAATGAACAAGGTAGTGAGGAAGGAAGTGGCTCTAAATCTGACAGGGGAGGATTAGCAGGTAGACTTGGAGTTCCCGTTAGCTGCAACGAGACTATTGATCCTGGTAATTCGGGGCTTGGAAATATTACCATAAATTGTGAGGAAATACAGGTTCCGGAAGTAGAAAAAATGGTCGTAACACATTTTACCCCATCAACTCTTACCAATGAGGATAAAAAGAAATATGCGGAGACTTTCTTTGAGAAGGATAAAGGAATCTATGTAGTTGATTATGAACACCAGACGAAGGACGATATTCAGGAACAAATTGACTGGTATAAAAAGCAGGTAGACCAGGCAAAAGAAGAAGGTGATACTGACTATCTTTCATATTTGGAGGAGGAAGTAAGAAACCTGGAGAACAGGCTTGCAGATGCACCTGAGACATATCCTGAGGCAGGGGATTATTCTGGCGATGTATTTAGAGGTACCATAGAGGGAAAGGAATACAATATGAATATCAATGGTGCATCAACTGATTATCCAAGTATCACTACATCAATATATTTGGGACCGAAGGATTATTTAAGTTTTAGACCTTATGAGGGCGCTACTTATTGCTATACAGATACTTATTCCTATGAGGAAGCAGATAATGCTACTAATGCAAGCTCAATGACCATTGAAAGTGCGGAAGATTTAGCTGGAAAATATCTTGATTCTCTTGGAATAACAGACATAGTAAAAGTTGAAGAAGATGACCTTAAATGGGTATACTTTGGTAGTAATGATGAAGAGTTAGCAAATGAAGCGGATGGGTATTACTTTAAGTATGTCAGGGCAAATGGTGGTGCACCTGTATATTCAGGCAGAACGTGGAACGTTGACAATTTGAATCAGATAAATGGATGGATTAATACTCCTGTAGAATCGTTCAGCATTTCTGTATATGACGGAGAGGTGGTTGATATATCAATAGAGCAGGTATACAACACAGCTGATAGTGTAGAGGATGCGGAATTGCTTCCTTATGACAAAATCATCGAAAGCGCTAATGCGGAAATTGGAAAATATTATGAAAAGTATCCACCAAGATATAAGAATATTGAATTCAATGATATGCGACTTACTTACTATATTGTAGCTGATGGTGAAGGTAAAGCAAAGTATATACCTGTATGGGTACTTTCTCAGTATGAGGAGCTTATGAATTCTGATAGTACAGACGATCCTACACAGCTTGTAGTAATTAATGCAATCGATGGCTCAGTAATCGACCTTGTAGAGAATGCAAAAAGCCTAGGCTGCCTCGAAGAATACTAGGATTTGCCACGGGGTTTGCCATGGGGACAGGTCCCTTGGCTAAAAATTGCATAATACATATCAAAAGGATATTTTTCGCATTTTTAGCCACGGGACCTGTCCCCGTGGCAAACCTGTCCCCATGGCAAACCCTGTCCCCATTGCTATATGTACATTGTGAAAGGAA
>JAEDHX010000030.1 GCA_016296785.1 Coprococcus sp.
TCCTCAAGCTTCTTATCATTAAGTGTAACTGTAATACCGGAAAGCTTAATTTCATTTCCTGTATATTCTACTTCATCAGGAATTCCTGCTACTTCTGCAGTCTCTATACCAGCCGGTGTAATATCAAAGTTCTTCGTTACAGTGCCTGAATAATTGCCCTTACCTGTTATTACTACCTTTGCCTTCTTAGCTGTCGTTGTTACATTAATATTATCTGAATAAGCAACAGAATAATCCTTTGCTAACTCAAGTGTCTTTCCGTTATATGTAACTACAACTGCCGGTGTCTGCTCGGCTCCGTTATATATAACGGCATCAATATCACTAACATCGCAATCAGCAATATCTCTTGCACTTATTTCAAAGCTGCCGCTCATTGTTCCTGTATAGTTGCCAATACCTTCTATACTAATACGTGCTGTTCCTTTATTTGTATTATCAGTAATAGTTAGAATGTAGTCTACATCCTTTTCAAGAGTCTTGCTGCCATTTGTCACAACTATCTTTGGAGATATTTCTTCACCGGTATACATCTGATCTTCTACAGCAATAATCGATGTTCCAATATTCTTTGGAGATATCTTGAAGCTTCCAAGAGCCTCTCCCTGATAATTTCCTTTACCGGTAATTGTAATATCTGCTGTTCCTGCATTTATGTTATTACTATATGTAACCAAATAGTCAGTATCTTGTACAAGCTTTGTACCATTAAGTGTTACATTGACCTCAGGTCTAAGTTCATTACCTGTATATCCCTGATCAGCTGCAATAACTGACGCACCTGATATAGATTCAGCAATAATCAAATAATCTGTGGCAATACTACCTGTATAATTAGTACCGCTCTTTGCAGCGATTGTTAATGTAGCTGTTCCTGCATTAGTATTATTTATATAGCTATATGTAAAGCTATCATCTCCGATTACACTAACTGTATTATTCTCATCTGCAAAGATATCAGCTACAACAGGTTTTATTGGCTGTCCTGTGAAAGTAAACTCTGTCTTTTCAAGACTTATACTACCCTTTGATACATCATATGGATAAATGGTAAAGCTCTTTGATATACTTCCCTTATATTCTCTCTTACCTGTTATAACAACACTAGCTGTACCGGCATTGATGTTATTTGTGTATGATACAGTGTAGTCTGTACCATTAGTAAGCTCCTTACCATCAATTGTCACCATTACTGCAGGAGTTATCTCATTTCCAAAATCATATATATATACTTCTTCTGAAACAAATGAAATCACTGCCGCATCAATTGCAATAACCTTATACGAAATAGTAAATTCCCTATTAACAGTACCGGAATAGTTACCCTTACCGGAAATTACTGCAACTGCATGTGTATCATCTGTTGTTACATCAATATTATTACTATAAGTAATATCATAATCCTTGCCATTAACAAGTGTATACGCACCATCCTTAATTGTTACGTCAGGAGTAAGTGCCTGTCCTGTATAAAGCTGTCCTTCAATATTGCCAACACTACAACTATCCAGTCCTTTAGCTGTAATTGTAAATGTATAATCTAATTCTCCGGTAAAGCTTCCCAAACCTGTAATCTTAAGCTTTGCAGGATTATCAACAGCACTCACATTAGTATTGTTCTCATATGCCACAGAATAATCTGTACCATTTACCAATGTATAATCACCATAAACCAGCTTAAGGTTAGCAAATCTGATTGCTGAGCCTGTATAAACAGCACTTGATTCAACTCCACTAACACTTACATCATCTAGTGATACTCCTAAGATGCTAAATTTCTTAGTAATGGTTCCAATATAGTTACCCTTAGCTGTTACAACAACCTCCGCCTTAGCATCATCAGAAGATACATTTGTATTGTTGTTGTAAGAAACTGTATAATCCACGCCCTCTGTAAGACTTCCGCTACCATCAGATACAACAATATCAAAGGTTACCGGATTACCAGTATATGTCTTATCTGATACTCCTGTAATCTCGTATGTTGATATACTCTTACGTCCGATAGTGAATTTCTCTGTCTTCTCACCTACATAATTACCTGTGCCTTTAATGGTAATTGATGCTTCACCTGCATCAATATTATTATTAAGAGTTGCTGTATAATCAACATCCTTTGTAAGCTTTGTATCACCAAGGCTTACTGTATATGTCGGTTCAATTGAAAGCCCTGTATATGTATATGTTCCTGTAATGCTAACTACCGCATCATTTATACTTGCAGCTGATATGGCAAAATTCTTTATTACTTCACCCTCATAATCACCTTTACCTGTTATAAGTATATATGGTTCATTAGTTGGGGATGAAATATTAATATTGTTTTTGCATTCAACTGTATAATCGTCAGCCGTAAGGTTATATCCGTTTAGTACAATGCTGTATTCAGGAATGATAGCACTACCTGTATACACTGCATCATCTACTGTAACAATAGCATCAGATATATCCTTCTTTGTGATATCAAACTCTTTTACTATATTTCCTGAGTAATTACTGATTTCATCTGCTGTAACAACAATGGTTCCCTTTCCTGAATGGATATTCTCACCATATGAAACAGTAATTCCGGAAACAAGCTTTATATTATCAATTACTGTTCCATTAGCACATGTAATACTTGTAACTGAAGGAGTAATCTGACTTCCTGTATATACAAATTCTTCACCTGAAATACTAAGAGTTCCATCCTTTATACTAAGCTTGTCAATCTTGAAAGTCTTTTCAATACTTCCCTTGTAATTACCCTTACCTGTAATTACAACCTTTGCTGTACCGGCATTTATATTATTCGAATATGTAATTGAATAATCCTTATCAAGTGAAAGAACAGTCTCTCCGCTTGAAACCTTCACTTCATATGTAATGCTGCTTCCGCTATATACGGCATCCTTTATTCCCTCAACACTAAATAAGGAAATGTCTTTTGCAAGTATTCTAAATGAACCCTTCTTGCTGCCGGAGAAATCATTAATTCCCTCTATTGTAAATGAAACCTCTCCAACATCAATGTTTGTTTCATTATCAAATACAACAGTATAATCTGTTCCTTCAATAAGTGTCTTTCCATTATGAACTACAGTAATATCTGCAGCCACATTGCTTCCTGTATAATCAACATCATTAGCAGTAATTTCTGCTGATGAAATGCTTGCCGCAGAAATTACAAATGTTTTTAATAGTTCTCCGGTATAATTACCTTTTCCTTTAATTGTTACACCAGCTGTACCAACCGAAGTGTTATCACTATAAGTAAGTGTATAATCAACATTTTTTGAAAGAACAGTTCCTTCATATGTTACGGTAAGCTGCGGTATTACAGCTTCTCCTGTATATTCATATTCTGTCTTATCAAATGCTGCAATTGCATCTTTGATATCTGCAGCACTAATTGTTATATTCTTCTCAAAATATCCCTTATAGTTTGAACCATCCTTAGCAGCAACCTTAACTGTACCGGTTCCAACCTTGTCACAATCCGAAAGAGTTACTACAAAGCTATCCATATCATCAATAGAATATGAATCATCACCAACTATCAAATCAAAGCCTGTTATATCAACATCTACACCAAGTGGTGAATATGTTTTCTCTATATCACCACTTATTATTCCATCAGAGATATCAAGCTGTTCAATTACAAAATCAGCTGTTAAGGTTCCTTTGTAATCGCCAATACCGGATACTGTAACAGTTGCTGTACCGGCATTAATATTATTTGAATAAGAAACAGTATAATCAACAGTCTCCTCAAGTACTACATCATTATAAGAAACAGTAACCTCAGGAGTAAGTGCTGTTCCAAGGCTATAAACCTGATTGTCAATTGGTGATATCTTACCATTCTTAATATCGATTACATCTTTTTCAATATCGAATGAAGCTTCAAGCTCACCTTTATAGTTGCCAATACCTGTCACAATAACTCTTGCCTTTGAATCAGCAGTAGTTGGATTAATATTGTTCTCATATGCAACCGTATAATCCTGATTCTCAACAAGCATAATCAAACCATCACTCACAGATACCGATGGACATATCTCAAGACCTGTATAGCTCTGAGTTTCTATTGATGAAATACTGCAATTTGATATATCCTTCTGTGTAATTACAAAAGCTACAGTCGCATTTCCGGTATAATTGCCCTTTCCGGTCACAGTTATCATCGCACTATTTGTTTCATCAGAGACATTAGTATTATTGTCATAAGAAACAGTATAGTCTGTTCCTTTATTAAGGGTTACACTACCCATCTTAACAACAATATTAAATGTAATTTCCTCACCGGTATATTCAACCTTATCATCAACACCTGTTATATCAGCTTTTGAAATATCTAAAGGAGTAATATCAAAATAAATTGTTTTCTCACCGCTATACAGACCGGCACCCTTTATTGTTACAGAAGCGGTACCAACACTACTATTATTCATATATATAACTGTGAAATCCTTATCCTTTTCAAGAGCAGTTCCATCATAGGTAATGCTGATTTCAGGAGTGATTGCAGCACCATAATTATAAACCTGATCCTCTATATCTGATATTGAACAAACAGAATCATTAATATCATATACTGCTTTTGTTATCATAAAATATACTTTAAGAGTTCCCGTATAATTATTGATACCCTGAATAATAACAGTTGCCTTACCTGCATCAATATTATCCTGATATGAAAGTGTGTAATCCTTACCTTCAACAAGAAGCTTTCCTTCTTCACCGCCGTTTCTTATCTCAGGTGAAGGCTTGACAGCAGAGCCTGTCCATGCCTGATCAGGAATGGTCTCTACATAACAGTCTGAAATATCCTTTTCGACAATTCTGAAATACTGCGTAGCCTCATCTTCAAAGGAGCCAATACCTGTAACCTTAGCAACGGCCTTATTGTCATCTGTAGTAAGGTTTGTATTATTTGAATAGGTTACCTCGTAGTGAACGCCTTCAGTTAATACATCATATTCATACATAACAGTTATTTTCGGCTCAATAGGATCACCTGTATATTCAAAATCCTTTTCAACATCTGTTATCTTAGTTCTGACACTAAGAATTGACAGCTTAGTAATCTCAAAATGAAGAACCTTCTCACCTGTATAGTTCCCTAAACCTGTTAATGTTACAGTTGCAATACCTGCTTCAACATTATCAGTAACTGTCATTTTGTAATCAGTACCTTCTACCATGGAAACACTGCCATTCTTAGTATTAATCGACGGCTCTATAGGTGTTCCAAGATCATAAGGCACAGAAAGATTAACAAGTGATATATCACAATTCTCTAAATCCTTCTTCACGATCTTAAATGTAAGATATCTTTCTCCTGAGAAGGTACCAATACCGGTAATATGAACAGTAGCAGTTCCGGGAATTATGTTATCAGTACATTCAATCTCATAATCTCTTCCCTCTGCTAACGAATAATCACCTAATGTCATATTGAGCACAGGGGTAATCTCCGAGCCCGTATATTCTATGTCATCTATCGGATCAATGGACACATCACCTAGTGACCCCTGAGGTCCTTCAATAGTAAACTTAATTTCACGGAGTCCGTTGTAATTGCCCATACCGCTTAAGTATAATATCTGCTGTCCCTGTGAAATTCTATCATAACCATCTATATATAATTCCTTGAAATCAGTTCCTTTTACAAGTGTCATCCCGTTATAGGTAACTGTATATTCCGGATTAATAACTTCACCTGTGTACTCATACACTGATTTAGTCATATCAACAACAACATCTTCTCCCTCTAAACCCTTTTGAATAATGGAGAAATTTATCAGCTTTGTTCCGACATACTTTGTACCTGTACCGGTAATACGTACATATGCTGAGGTTGTTCTTTCAGTATTATTACCATACTCAACTGTATAATCAGTTCCCTTCACAAGAGTTTCATAACCATTCTCCTCGTCACCAAACTGAACGGTAAATTCAGGCTCCACTGCTGAGCCTGTATATGGATATGTACTCTTCAAGCCGGTTATTTTAGCATTAGCAATATCCGGCAGATTTGTTGTAATCTCAAACATCTCACTCTTTGAGCCGGTGTAGTTATTAATACCTTCAACATAGATATGTGCAATACCTGGCTGAATATTATTCACATATCCTGTTATCTTATAATCCTCGCCCTCAACAAGAGTTCTATTGCCATACTTGATTGTACACTTTGGTTCAATTGGTGAACCTGTATATTCATAGTATGTAAGCTTTATATCAGCATCTACTATGTCATATGGGGTAATAGTAAAATTAAAGTCCTTCGTACCTGTATAGTTACCTGTACATTTCACAGTATATATACCTTCTCCAACGTCCCAAGAGGTATTCTTTTCATATGAAATTGAATAATCATCACCTATAACAAGTGTTCTGCCGGTTTCACTATCAGTGACAACAATGTCAGCACCATTAGTAACATATCCATGATTATATGTTACACTTGATGCCGTTGAAGAAAGCTTAGAAGCATCTCTTTTAGCAATTGAAAATGAAACCGTCTTACTACCTATATATGAACCAAGACCTGCAATTGTAATTGACGCATTACCTGCATTAACATTATTACTGTACGCACTTATTGTGTAATCAGTATCCTTGACAAGCTGCTTGCCACCATAAGTAACTGTAACATCCGGAATGATTGCTTCACCTGTATATTCACAGGCAGGAACGCTGACAGTTGCATCTGCAATATTATAAGTTGTTGTTCCTGCTGCAAGTATTGTAAAGTTTGCTGTCAAGGTACCGGTATAATTGTTGATACCTGTAACGGTAACTGTACCCTGCCCTGCACTATTATTATTAGAATAAGAAACTGTATAATCTACATCCTTCTCAAGCGGAAGACCACTTTGAACATCATATACTACTGCCTCAGGCATAATCGCAGAGCCGCTATATACATAATTACTTTCCTTAAGCTTTAATATCTGCTTAGACATACTGGCCTGTTTAATTGTAAATGCTCTATATGTCTCTCCTGTAAAGTTGCCCTCACCACTAATATATACACAAGGACCCCCATAGTACTCAGCTGTATCTGCTGTTCCTAATTCATTATTGTTATAAAACTCATATGTATAATCCTTATCATATTTAAGAACTGTATTTCCGTTCTTAACAACAAGCTTTGGATATACGCCTCCCTTTGAATACTCAAAAGATCTGGCAGTTGTAGCCGAAGTTGTAAGTCCATTAAGAGTAACCGCAAATTTACTTGCATCCTTTGGTTTAATGTCAAAGGTCTGAATCAATACACCTGTACAGCCATTTTCTTCATTACCAACTACTGCCAGTGTTGCCTTTCCAACATTAATATTATTCAGATATCTGATAGTGTAGTACTTAGGATCAAGTGCAGTTCCCTGTGCACTATTATCAAAGTTTTTCACTTCCACCTTGGAATACTTAATCTCCTTTGCATTGTAAACAGCTTCAGAAGATGTAGTTATGGTATTCTTTCCATAAATAAACTTTTCGCTTGTAATAATTCTGTAATCGCTTAGATTAATTGTTATTTCTGCTGCCTCTGCCTTAGAAGCACCACCAATAACAAAATTACCATTAATGCATATGGTAACAGTCATAATGGCTGCCATAATAATTGCCAGCAGTCTTTTTGCAGGTCTAGTTTTCATAGTAATTTCCGCCTTTCATCCCAAATATATGGTACCTCCGCGCTAAAAGAGCAGAGACACCCATTTATATGAAATTTTACCAAATTGTATATCAAAATTCAATCCATATTATATAAATTATATAAAAATGAATCTCGCTTGCGAGATTCTCGCGCTTAAGCGGTCGCTTTTGCGACATGATTCCTAACGCGCGAATGCGCATACTAAGCGGAGCGTTTTTATGTAATAGGAAATTCGGAGGAATTTCTATTATACAAAAAAATATCCTATCTCATTATCTGAAATAGGATATTAATTATTTTTTGAATTACTATTTTCTCATTTTCTTAATTGATAAGCCTATACCTGCAATAGCAACAAATGCAAGGCCAAATATCATATAAATGTTATCGCCTGTCTGTGGCGAACCACCAGGATTATCATAATCATCAGGAGCTTCCGTTGTCACATCTTCACCCTCTGTAGCTTCTTCAGTAGTAGGAGCCTCCGTATCATCCAAATCTACAGATTCCTGTACAAATACTGCGACCTGACCTTCCTTGCTAAACGTAGCAGAAACAAGACCATTAGTAACAGAATATGATATATCACACCAGTTACTGTCTGCATCTAGAAGCTTAACTTCTACCTCCATATCCTCAGTAAGTCCTGCAGCCTTAATATCTGTTGTAACCTCATTTGTAAAGTCAAAACCCGGAACTGCCGTAACACTAAACACACCAAGTGTTGAATACCCATCTAATGAATCATCCTTTAATACATCCTTTGGCGGTTTTCCCTCTAACAACTGTCTTATAGCAGGAATTGATGAATCTGCATCAGACACCAAAAGTTCAGTTGAATCAGTTGAGAATTCAGCCGTAGGACTGCTATTTGCATATACGGTTATGCTAAAGCTAAATAGCATAACAAATGCCGATATTATTATCAAAGCCCTTTTCATATATACCTCCCGGTTATCCCCATACCATAATATCCTGCATCACATATTGACACAGTCCTTGGCACAATAAGATTTGTAGTCAAAATACTATCATTCCAAAAAAGTTATGTCAATTAGTAAAAATGGACAGTTTTTTAGGGTTTTCGTTAAGGCAACGAAGCTTTTTTGTCGGCCATTACAGCCTGAACAAGCCATCTTTCATCATCATCACCACAACATGTTGATAGAGTCAGTATATTACTGTCAATATCTACGTTTTGGTCATTTTTAACAGTAGAATACAGATTTTTCATCTCAAAAATATAATCAATATACTTCTTTTTTACATTTTCATCATTAAAATCAAAGCTCTTTAATATATGTCTGTCATCATATCTGTAAGCCGCAAATACTGTATATTTGATTACATATGAAGATGTGTATACATAAATGGTTCTATGTTCATCAAAGAAATCCGGGTCCTCATATGAATGAAGGCCTCCAAACATACTTCCGTTTTTCATGTTATGCCCATATATAACCGTATTAAAATCTTCAAATTCCTTGTTATTTAAGTTCTCTGTATAAATGGCACCGGTGGCACTTCTATTTCCTTCTGAATCATGATTAAGGTAATACCCAGCATTATCGCTTTGCAAAATAGGATAATCCACCTCAGTTCCGGGGATATATAGCCAGGCATAAATATCAGGGTTAATCTCCTTAAGTTCTTCTATATCAACAGGGATTACAACATTTGCCGCCCCCGATATATAATCTTCGTCATTATACTTATAATCACTTCTTACCTTGTTTCTCATCTCCTCAATGCTGTCAGCACTTCTCTTATGAGATGCAAAATAATATACAATATAAATTGAAGTACCAATAAGCAGAGCCGCCATACAGATTAACAAAACAAGCCAGCCTTTCTTTCCATTTCTTTTTACAGTGGCAGTTTGATATCGATTATCGGTAATTCTATTTTCTTTGTCAGACCTCTTAGCTTCTTCAGATATTCTTGCAGCAAGCAAAATAGCTTCCTCAAGCTCAGCATCTGAGAATTCATCCTCTAAGCCAAGCTCATCACTTAAAGTCCCATTCGCAAGCCCATCCACATACTTATCTAATTCATCATTATTCATCAATTATCCACCCCATAGAAAATATCAAGTATAAGCTCTACAAGTTCATCTTCATCAATAATATATTCATCATAATAATTACTTCTTTCATACGTACCGGGAAGCTCATATATATCTTCCCAACTCAAATCACACTTCGAAACAATATTTGAGAGATACACGATTTCATCAAAATCAAGATCTGATACAAGACATGTCTTAAGCGAACCATATACATCCATAATCTTCGAAGGGCTATTATCTGTATAACTTGCAAATTGCTTATACCATTCATTAATGTATTGATTTTGTCTCTTAAGGCGTATACTGTTTGTTCCAACTTCTCCCGACCGGCTGTCACGTTCTGTCACATATTTCAAAGCAAGCTTACCGCTTAGTTTGATTTCCTTACCTTCTTTTATTTTCTTTCCAACGCTTTCAATGGCAGTAAGTGTAACGCCACCAACAGAGTCATTAATATCCGGTATATCAGACATATTAACCGATATGTATCCATGAATAGGCAGCTGATACATCAATGACGAAACAGTATCCTTCATAAGCTTACAGCTTTGCTCCTCATTATTACCATAAGAATAAGCTAATGCAATCTGTATATCAGAGGTTGTAATATACTCTCCGGCAGGATTATATACCTTAACCTTCCCTATAGAATCTCTATTAATATTAATAAGTGATATTTTTTCTTTATCAGTATCAATTATTACCAGAATATTAGTATCTGAGTCCTGCTTATCATCTATCCCCATGACAAGAATTGTAATAATACTCTCATTATACTTATATTTATTACCATTATGATAAACATAGTTGTCCTGATAACGGATATCATCACCAGCAAGCTCAGGGTTATTTGGCGAATCCTGCTTAAGCTTTTTTCTTCCACTCGACGAAGCAATCACAAATATCAAAGCAAAGCACACAAATAAAGCTGTCAATACGCAGATTAAAGATATCATAATTTTTAACAGATATCTTTTTCTCTTACCTACAGCCTTTATTGCTTTTTCGTCCACATATGGCATACAATCATCTACTAAGTCAGCATAGTCATCAACCTTAGAAGCTTCGTTATCTTTTGCTTCATTATCAAGCTCACCTGCCACATCAAGAGCTTCCGCAATCTTCTTTTTTCTCCTATTCTCTTTTGCCGTATGAGTCGCTATCTTTATAGCCTCTTCAATATTATCATCAGTATTTCCCATAACAACAACGTCTCCCGGAATTAACATGAAAATCCGCCTTATTATTTAACAAGACGGATTCTCTGTCTAACCGCTTTACAAAAATATAAAGCGATATTATATCACATTTTTCTATGCATAGAGAGGATACTTCTCAACAATACTCTTAACAAGTGCTGTTGCCTTATCTGCATCTTTATCAATAACTGCTGCCTTAATAGCATCAGCGATAGTTTCCATATCTGCTTCATTAGCACCTCTTGATGTAACGGCAGGTGTACCAAGTCTGATTCCGCTTGTTACAAATGGTGACTTTGGATCATTAGGAACTGTATTCTTATTAGCTGTAATGTGGACCTCATCAAGAAGCTTCTCAACCTCTTTACCTGTCATATCAAGATTTTGTAAATCCATAAGCATAAGATGATTATCTGTTCCACCAGAAACTATATTGAAGCCTCTTGCCATAAGTGCTTTAGCAAGAGCTGCTGCATTCTTAACAACCTGCTGCTGATAAGCCTTGAACTCCGGTGTAAGTGCTTCCTTAAAGCATACTGCCTTGCCGGCTATTACATGCATAAGTGGCCCGCCCTGAATACCAGGGAATACAGCCTTATTGAAATTAAACTTCTCATTTACTTCATTACTGCACATAATCATACCGCCTCTTGGTCCACGAAGTGTCTTATGTGTTGTTGTAGTTGTTACATGTGCATATGGAATAGGACTCATATGAAGACCTGCAGCAACAAGTCCTGCAATATGTGCCATATCAACCATAAGATAAGCACCAACCTCATCAGCGATTTCGCGCATTCTCTTGAAATCAATAGCTCTGGCATATGCTGATGCACCGGCTACAATAAGCTTTGGCTTGCATTCCTTTGCAATTGCAAGAACATTATCATAATCAATATATCCATCATCATTTACACCGTAAGGAACACAGTTGAAATACTTACCTGACATATTAACAGGTGAGCCATGTGTAAGATGTCCGCCATGATCAAGATTCATACCCATAAAAGTATCTCCGGGCTGAAGCATTGCAAAGAATACTGCCATATTAGCCTGAGCACCTGAATGTGGCTGAACATTAACATACTCACATCCAAAAAGCTCCTTTGCTCTTTCTCTCGCTAAATCCTCAACTACATCAACATGTACACAGCCACCATAATATCTCTTACCTGGATATCCCTCTGCATACTTATTAGTAAGGTGACTTCCCATCGCTGCCATAACAGCCTTCGAAACAATATTCTCTGATGCAATAAGCTCAAGGTTATTGTTCTGTCTGTTAAACTCATCTGTCATTGCGGCAGCAATCTCAGGATCAACCTTTGTAATCTCTTCAAAACTAAACATCTTCTTCTACCTCCGTACGTATCTGTATTGTGTTAAGCTTCCACAACCGTCTAACGTATAGTGTATCAAAATGGTTTAGTTATTGCAAGTACGGAAAGCCTATTTAATTGTGTACATAGTATTTTTCGCCATCAAAATCAAGTACTATCTCAGACTGAGTTGACACCTCGCCGGAAAGTATCATTTTTGCTACTAGTGTTTCCACATTTTTCTGAAGATAACGCTTAAGTGGTCTTGCACCATATATCTGGTCATAGCCTCTTGAAATGATAGCCGTTTTTGCTTCACCGGATAAACGTATTCTTATTTCCCTGTCAGCAAGTCTCTTATTAAGATCCTCAACCATCAAATCAATAATACCTGCGATATTATCTTTAGAAAGAGCGCTGAAGGTAATTATCTCATCCACACGATTTAAAAATTCAGGTCTGAAATGAGCCTTTAGCATACCCATTACACGTTCGTGAAGCTCTTCGCTTATTTCTCCGCCTTCTGCTGCTATATCGGCTCCTCCAATATTTGATGTCATAATAATAATTGTATTTTTGAAATCTACTGTTCTACCCTGAGAATCTGTAATACGTCCATCATCAAGGACCTGCAAAAGCACATTAAATACGTCAGGATGTGCCTTTTCAACCTCATCAAACAATACAACTGAATATGGTTTTCTTCTTACTGCTTCAGTAAGCTGGCCCCCCTCATCATAACCTACATATCCCGGAGGCGCTCCTATAAGACGCGACACACTATGCTTCTCCATATACTCACTCATATCAATTCTAACCATATTCTGTTCATCATCAAATAGCGCCGCCGCAAGGCTCTTCGCAAGCTCTGTTTTGCCTACACCTGTCGGTCCAAGGAAAATAAATGAACCTATTGGCTTAGAAGGATCCTTAATTCCTGCCTTAGAACGGATTATCGCATCACTAACATAATCCACTGCCTGGTCCTGACCAATAACTCGCTTCTTTAACTCACTTGCAAGATTAAGAGTCTTATTCTTCTCACTTTCAGTCAGCTTAGATACAGGAATTCCTGTCCACTTAGATACAATCTTCGAAATCTCTTCTTCAGAAACTACCTCATGAACAAGCTCACGTTCTTTATCTGATGCCGCTTCCTCCGCTTGCAAAAGTTCCTTTTGAACTGCCGGGAGCTTACCATACTGAAGCTCTGCAGCCTTGTTAAGATCATAATTCCTCTCGGCAATTAGTATGTCTGCTTTAATCTGTTCAAGCTCTTCTTTTAGGTTACGGATTTTTTCAACCCCTGCCTTCTCACTCTCCCATTTTGCTCTTAATATGTTCGCTTCATCCTTAAGTTCAGATAGCTCTGCCTGCAAATCCTCAAGTCTTTGCATACTCATTCTGTCCTCTTCCTTCTTAAGGGCTGCTTCTTCTATCTCAAGCTGCATTATCTTTCTTGTAATCTCATCAACCTCTACAGGCATGGAATCAAGCTCTGTTTTTATCATCGCACATGCCTCATCCACAAGGTCTATAGCCTTATCAGGAAGGAATCTGTCTGATATATAACGATGTGACAAAACCGCTGCATTAACAAGTGCAGCATCTGATATCTTTACTCCATGAAACACCTCGTAGCGTTCCTTAATTCCTCGAAGGATAGATATTGTATCCTCTACAGTCGGCTCGTCTACCATTACCGGCTGAAAACGTCTTTCAAGAGCCGCATCCTTCTCAATATACTGTCTGTACTCATTAAGAGTTGTTGCACCTATACAGTGAAGCTCACCACGTGCAAGCATAGGCTTTAACATATTGCCGGCATCCATAGCTCCATCAGTCTTTCCTGCACCAACAATTGTATGAAGCTCATCAATAAACAGAATCACTTCACCCTCTGACTTCTTAACCTCATCAAGCACATTCTTAAGTCTCTCTTCAAATTCACCTCTGTATTTCGCGCCCGCAACAAGAGCTCCCATATCAAGTGCAAATATCTTCTTATTCTTAAGTCCATCAGGCACGTCTCCACGCACAATTCGCTGAGCAAGACCTTCAACTACTGCCGTCTTACCTACACCGGGCTCACCTATAAGAACAGGATTATTCTTTGTTTTACGCGACAAAATCCTTATCACATTTCTTATCTCATTATCCCTTCCAATAACAGGGTCAAGCTTTTGCTGTCTTGCACGTTCAACAAGGTCATATCCATATTTCTCCATTGCTTCATATGAGCTCTCCGGATTATCGTTATCAACTTTCCTGTTGCCTCTAATGTCAGCAAGAGCTTTAAGGAATTCATTCTTACTGATACTCCATACCTTAAGCAGCTCTTTAACATCATTATCTGCTTTATCCATAATGCCTAGGAAAATATGCTCTACAGAAACATATTCATCCCCCATCTGTTTGGCTTCCTTCTCAGCCTGGATAAGTGCTTTCGAAAAATTATTGCCTGCATACATCTCTCCGCCACTTACCTTAGCAAATGATGAAAGCTTAGCTTCAACTCTGTCAATAGCCGTGCCGGCATCAATACCAAGCTTCTCAAATATCTTTGCTATAAGGCTTTCATCTGTTTCAAGAAGTCCCGCCAGCAAATGAACCTGTGTTAGCTCCTGATTATCGAATTCAAGTGCCTTTTCTTTGGCCTTCTCTATTGCCTCAAGTGATTTTCGTGTAAATTTGTCCAAATCCATAGTCGTTACCTCCTTATAATTTATAGCTTTAAGATTTATTATATGATTATATTAGTATATCTCTTCTTAAAGTAATTATAATATAACACTTTTGTTAGCACTCGTCAATAAGGAGTGCTAACAATAATATAAAAAATATCCCCTTATGATTTATATAGTCGTTTCTCAGAACAATCTATCAAAATCAAAAGGAGATATTGTTATATTACTTATTCACCATATTTACAAGGTTCGGAAGTGCTCTCTCAAACTTAGCACCATACCAGTGATTCTCGTCGCCAACAGACTTCTTGATACTCTCAACAACAAAGTCAGCAGCTATCTTTGCAGCTTCATACTCATCAAAGCCCTGCATAAAAGCGCCTGTAAATGCGGCAGCATAACAGTCACCTGCGCCATGAGAATTTCTCTCGATTTTCTCAGTAAAGTAATATTTTAAATCATCAGATATACAATCATATACAGCAACACCAATTTTACCTTTTTCGTAGCTGATACCCTTTAATATAACTTTCTTAGTGCCAAGCTTCTTTATTCCATGAAGAAGGCTCATAATGTATTCTTCATCATGACCTTCTGCCCTATATGGAAGACCTGTCATGAATGATGCTTCTGTAATATTAGGAAGAACAACATCACCCTTACCACAAAGGCCTGCCATATTCTTAAGGAACTCTTCGTTGAACCCACTATAAAATCTTCCATTATCACCCATAACAGGGTCAATAATCTTAACAGCGCCCTCATTTAATACATTTTCAATAAGGTCTCCAACATAATCTATCTGAGTTATGCTTCCCAAATATCCTGTATAGATACAATCAAAGCTCTGTTTTTCATTAATCCAATGGTTCATAATTCCCGGGATATCCTCAGTCAAATCTCTGAAGGTATATCCTGTAAAACCGCCTGTATGTGTTGACAAGACCGCTGATGGTAAAATAATAGTCTCAACTCCACATGCTGATATAATCGGAAGTGCTACTGTAAGAGAACACTGTCCAAGACAGGAAATATCCTGAATTGTAAGCACTCTTTTATCTGTCATTTCTAATATCCTCCTGTTATGGCGGGCATCTTACCGGCCAATTATTAATATTGTATCTGTAGACTATCTATAATTCCTCGCCATTACTTTCAATAACCTTTTTATACCAGAAATATGAATCCTTCTTATATCGGTTTAATGTTCCGCTGTTTTCGTCTTCCTCTCGGTCAACATATACAAAACCATATCTCTTCTGATATCCATTTAACCAGCTTAGAAGGTCGGTAAATGACCATGTACAGTAAGCAATAACTCTACAGCCATCTGTACATGCCTTTTTAAGTTCCTCAATATGAGCCTTAAGATAAGCTATTCTGTACTCATCATGAATCTGCCCATCTTCAAACTTATCAAATGCGCCAAGTCCATTTTCCGAAATTACTATTGGCAAATCATATCTTGAGGTGATTTCCCTGCAGCACATTCTAATTCCCATAGGATCAATTGTCCAATCCCAGTCAGTCGTAGGAAGGAATTCATTTGCAGGATTCTTATATAATCCCGGAACACCGGAAACAGTACTTGTTCCCTTCTTTCCTGTTGTATTCATCTTGTGAGATGCACCAACACCATCAATAGGATTATACTCAGCAACACAGCTCTGGTAATAATTCACACCCATGAAATCAATCATTGATGCCGCCTGCTTTAATATATCACTATCGCCTGACTCCATAACAGGAGCAATACCTTTGCTTTCAAGATATTTAATTGCAGCACGAGGATATCTTCCGTAAGCATATACATCCATCCAGTAATAATTCTTAAGATCATCATAATCAGCTTTAGCCATTGCATTTTCAGGCTTTCTGTCATAAGCATAGCTTGGTGAATATGCAAATGATGCTCCTACCTTTGCGTCAGGATACCGCTTCTTTAGCTCGATAACTGCCTTAGCATGAGCCATAAATGCATGATGGTTAACCTGATAAAAGGTCTTATCATCACCAACTTTTCCAGGTGGATGCATACCTGCCTGCCAGCCAAGACCTGTAAATATATTCTGCTCATTCATTGTAATCCAATACTTAACTCTGTCA
Source organism: Coprococcus sp. (assembly GCA_016296785.1). Taxonomy (GTDB): domain Bacteria; phylum Bacillota; class Clostridia; order Lachnospirales; family Lachnospiraceae; genus Coprococcus. Next base: position 17,031 of record JAEDHX010000030.1, read on the forward strand.
CCAAATCTATCAAAAAGAATTGTTGCATATCTGACATAGTCATCAACTATCTGTCTGCTTTCAAAGCCATGATACTGCTCTTCAAGTGCATATGGCATATCCCAATGGTATATAGTAACCATAGGCTCAATACCATAAGACAAAAGCTCATTTATAAGATCGTCATAGAACTTAATTCCCGCCTCGTTTATTTCTCCATTTCCATCCGGAATTATTCTAGGCCAGGAGATAGAAAATCTATATGTCTTAAGGCCCATTTCAGCCATAAGCTTTACATCTTCCTTAAATCTGTGATAATGGTCAACCGCCTTATCACCTGTCGTTGCCTTAAAAGTCTTGCCGGGAATTCTTACAAAGGAATCCCAATTTGAAGGACCTTTTCCATCTTCATCCCATGCGCCCTCAACCTGGTACGCAGCAGATGCACTTCCCCAAAGAAAATCCTGAGGAAAGCCTGTTTCTCTCTCAAAGTACATATCATATCTCCTTTCACTTTATAATTACACAGAAATGCTTCCAAGCACTTCTCCTATTTTGTCTGAAATTAGTAAATCCGCCTGAGAATCACTGCTTGTTGCTGCCATATTTATTACAACAAGCTTCTTCCCATTAAAATATTTAATAAGTCCTGCTGCAGGATATACAACAAGAGAGGTTCCGCCTATTATCAATGTATCTGCATTCGATATATATGATATTGCAGCCTCAATATCCTCCGGCTTAAGAGCCTCTTCATATAGTACTACATCAGGCTTTACCAGTCCACCACAAGAACAATGAGGAACGCCATCTGAATCAGATATATAATCAAGGTCATAAAATGCATGGCATCTTTCGCAATAGTTTCTATGAATAGAACCATGAAGCTCAACAACATTTTTGCTGCCTGCAAGCTGATGAAGGCCATCAATATTCTGAGTAATCACTGCATTAAGTTTGCCTGCCGCTTCAAGCTCTGCAAGCTTGATATGCGCCTTATTTGGCTTTGCATCCTTATATATCATCTTATCCTTATAGAATCTATAGAACTCCTCGGTATTATACCTAAAAAAGCTATGGCTTACAATTGTTTCGGGAGAGAATTTATACTTCTGGCTATACAGCCCGTCAACGCTTCTAAAATCAGGTATTCCACTTTCAGTCGAAACACCGGCGCCACCAAAGAAAACTATATTCTCTGATTCATCTATTATCCGCTGAAGCTCATTAATTTTGTTCATATCTGCACCCATAACAATATCCTCCTTATTAACTTCTGAATTTGCTTCACTAGAGAGTCATTCTCCCAGATTAAAACAGGGGTTATGGCAAGAGTCATAACCCCACATATTACTTCTACGGCATCGCACTTACCGTTATTACAATATTACATGATGATACAACCGTATAACCATCATCAGCTTCTATTATTGGCGATACATTATTTGCTCCAAGTGACAGCTCCTTACCATCAACCCAAATATTCAAATCACCTGCAGTAAGCTCTGACACTACATTTGAAGAGCCGCTAACCTTAACTGCATGTCCATTATCAAAGGATATCTCATAATAATAATTATCTGTCTTATTCTTTATTGTAATATTTTCGGCAGATATATCTATATCCTTCTCAATACTTTTCTCAATAGTAACCTTAACATTAATATTTCTGTTATCTTCAGCAACCACTATTCCTTCCGGCAGATACTTCATAACATCAATAGTCGCCTCATAATTTGTTTCATATCCGGTAATATCAATATCGTCAATATCAATACTATTGATTGATGAAAGCTTTAGCGATTCACCACCAATAGATATCATTTCCGGTACATATTCCGTTGATGTAACAACATAACCCTCAGACGGCTTTCCCTTAACATCAATATTAACAGCCACCTTCTTAATCTTGTAAATCGGCACAGTAACCTCAATACTTTCAGTGTCACAAACAAGTGTCTTTTGAGATACCTCTTCCCCGGATTTATTAATAAATACAGGCTCACAATTAGTTGACACATTTTCATTTCTGCCCGTCACATCAACAATAAGCTTAACCATATCAATACTGCTTACTACACTCTCAGGTCCTTTAACAGTAATAAGGTTCGGCGTTGCGATTCCATTTCCCGCTATATAACCTTCTGCAACATCACCTGTTGTTTCAACCATTACAGGTACTGAAGCAGAAGTCTCCTTCTCAAGTTCAACACGCATTACATCATCTACAACAGTAATGCTAATGCTGTTCTTCTTATGCTCATCCTTAGCAACTACCTTAATCGGAACAGCATTTGTAATAGATATCTCAGATAAATCAGCAGTTGCAATAAAATCGTCCTTATCCATAGCACTGACAACAGACTTTCTACCCTTGATAATAATATCTACAGTTTCACCTGAAGTAATTGTAAACAATTGATTCTGGTCAGCAATAGCTTCCTCATTCAACAATTCAATAGGAATATCCTTAATCTGTTTTGTAACAGCAGAATCGTCGATATTCAACACAGCAACCCAAACAATAAATCCCAGGATAACAGCAAGCAGCTTAAGGCCAAGATTACTAAACAGCTTTTCTTTCATTATCTAGCCCCCCTTTCACGGGTATTAACCTTTGATTTTTTAGAGGTTTTATGCTTTTTGTCTTCTCGTCTTCTAGGTGTATTCTTACAAAGCATCTGCAAATGCTTTCTCACATTTTCCGTATCAAGATTTCTAAATAGTTCGCCACCCTTAGCGATAGAAATAGAGCCTGTTTCCTCTGAAACAATAAGAGTAACACTATCAGAAACTTCACTAATACCAATTCCAGCTCTATGTCTTGTTCCAAGCTCTTTATTAATCGAATCATTTGCGGAAAGAGGCAAATAACATGTTGCTGACACTACTCTGTTCTTCCTAATGATAACAGCGCCATCATGAAGAGGTGTGTTATGCTCAAAGATATTAAGGAGAAGCTGATTTGTAACTACTGCATCTATACTGATACCGGTATCAATATATTCTCCAAGTGCAACCTCATTTTCAATTACAATAAGTGCACCTGTTCTATTTGCCGAAAGTACTGTAACAGTCTTTACAAGCTCATAGACAGTTTTTTCGGTAAGACATCCCTCTTCTTCTCCCTCACGCATAATATACTTTACAAGCTTCTTTCTGCCAAGCTGCTCTAATCCTCGTCTAAACTCAGGCTGAAACAGAATAATCACAGCTATAATTCCAACATTCAACGCATTCTTCAAGAGAAACAGTATGGTATTAAGCTGAAAAACCGCAGCAGCAGCTGTGAATAATGCGATCACGATAATACCCTTAAGCAAAGTCCATGCTCTACTCGTCTTGAACCAAAGCATTATCTTATATATTGCAAAAGACAGAATAAGTATCTCCACAATATCAAACGCATCAGGAACTGCTATATAAAACCAGTCAAAATATGTTTGAAAAAAAGTAATTATTTTGTCCATACCTTCCTCCCATTAAAATGATATGACCTGACTTAAGCCAGGTCATAAAAATACCAAATATTATCTGGTAGCACCATTTACAGAATCATCACCATTTGAATTATTATTGCCCGAGCTAATAGTTCTTACAGTCTTTTTCTGCTTTCCCATGACTACCTTTGGAACTGCCTTAACATAATAATAGTATTCATCATCCTCAAACTGTGTATTCTCAACACGTGAATAATCAACAACACCCTTGAAGAATTGAACAACAACTGCCACTAACAGCGCCAATATTGATCCAATTAAAGCTCCGCCAATTGATACATCTGCATCAACTGCAAAATTACCAACAAGGAATAATACTATCTCAAGAATACCACCTGAAACTATGGCAGCATACCATGAAAAATCAAATGAAAGTCTGTAAATTATATTACCTATTACTATTACTGCCGCAAATACGATAACAGTAAGAATAAGTGTTTTGTTATCAACAAGACACTGGAAAATGTATTTGTAGCCCTCAACAATCTCCTCGTCTGTTGATTCTCTGATAAGGTTTGTGTAATCTGCAGCATACTTTAAGAAATAGTAGAATACACATCCAAAGGCTGCAGGTATTACGCCGGCTGCACCAACAAGCATTGCTGCAAGAATAGGCATAAAATACTGGAACTTAATAATAAAGAAAAACGGCATAAACATAATCAGCCATGTTGTCTTAGGGAAAAACCTTATGTATACGCAATACATGATAATAAACAAAAGAACAAATACGATTGCCAATTCCATATTCGCACTTACCATCTGTGCACATGCATACATGCCACCTAGTGCAAGTGTAATACCCTCTGACATAAATGCTCCAATTGCCGCTAATGCAAAAATGACTACAAATCTGCTAAGTGTTGCATTATATCCTGTGAGATGTGAAATTGACCAAAACATTACAATTGCCAAAATGAATTTCACAACAGGTGATATAAACTTATTATATTTACTACAAAAATTCTTTATCTCATCACGAATAGTAAGTAATGATGCCATCTTCTATCTCGTCCTCCTTCTCTTTGCAGGTCGCTTCGTCTTGTTTTCTCTATCGTAAAAATCAATCAGCTTCTTAAGATTCTGATTATATTTTATCAGCTTCGGTTTCGCCTTAATATACCTATACGAATATAAAAGCCATGCAAACACAACAAAAA
>JAEDHX010000095.1 GCA_016296785.1 Coprococcus sp.
TGGCTCATCTGCAAGTATAAGCTTAGGGTCTGTAATCATAGCCCTGGCAACAGCTGCTCTCTGCTTCTCACCACCTGATACCTCATATGGATATTTATCAAGGATTTCAGTAATTGATAATTTCTCTGCAATAGGTGTAATTCTTTCACGAATTTTCTTTACATCCATACCGCTAAGCACAAGCGGAAGATAAATATTGTCTCTCAAAGAAAAAGTATCAATAAGATTAAAATCCTGAAAAACAAAGCCAAGATTCTCTCTTCTAAACTCAGCCATCTTACGCTCAGGTATATTATTCAAATCCATTCCGTCTACAACCACCTGTCCGTTTGTTGGTCTGTCAAGTGCTGCAAGTATATTTAGCAAGGTTGTCTTTCCTGATCCGGACTCCCCCATAACAGCAACATATTCACCTTTTTCTACAGAAAAAGAAACATCATTAAGAGCATTTACCTTATGTCCTCCAAAACGTGTTGTATATATCTTCTGAAGATTCTTTACCTCTAATATAGTCATATTCGTTCTACCTCCTTATGTATCGATAATAACAAAACAGCCGAAAAATCAACATCTATTCATGTGACATTTCGACTGTTTAATGTGACATTTTTGTAAGGTCATTTTACTCGAATACACCTTTATCAGCAGGAAGCTGCAAATAAAAAGTCGACCCCTTACCAATCTCTGATTCTGCCGTTATCTCCATATTAAGCTTTTCTGCTATCTGTCTGCACAGATAAAGGCCTAATCCCGTAGCCTTCTTGTCTGCTCTGCCATTATAACCGGTATATCCCTTCTCAAATATTCGCGGGATATCCTCCTTAGAAATTCCTATTCCCGTGTCTGTAATTGCAATTTGGTTATCAGATACAGTAATCGTCACACTACCCTGCTTAGTGTATTTAATTGCATTACTTAGCAGCTGCTCAATCACAAATTGAAGCCATTTTTCGTCAGTAACTATACGTCTGCTAACAGGTTCAAATACAACCGCAATCTTCCTCCTTATAAAAAATGGAGCAAATTTCCTGATTGCCTGCCTTATTATCTCATCAAGCTCATACTCTTTAAAAACATAATCACTGGATTCACTATCAAATCTTATATAACAAAGAGCCATGTCCACATACTGTTCTATATTAAACAGCTGTAACAAAAGCTCCCTGTTTTCCTCGGTATCATCGCTCTCAAGCATCATCTTCATGGCAGAAATCGGCGTCTTAATCTGATGAACCCAGGTAGAATAGTAATCAACACTATCCTTCCTTTCCCTGTCATACTCGTCCTTCTGCTTTCGGCACATATCCCCAAGACACTCTATCATATACTGATAATCAGCTTCAGCTAAAGTTCCCGCAAGAGGAAGATTATCATACTCATAACGTATATTTTCAAATAGCCGCTTCCTCATCTTATGCTTATGATAATAAACTATATAGCTTATCAAAAAGACCACCACATACAATATCAAACAAAGGCACGCTGCATAATAAACAGCTTCATTATCTAACCGGTATAAATAAAAGACTCCGGCAAATATGGCTATTGATACTGCAAATAGCAAAACCAGTCCAATATTCTGTTTTAAATACATTCTAAATATGCCTGTCTTTTGCTTTGCCTTCATAATGCCATCCAATCCTAAAAGCCGGATTACGAAATAATATAACCGCTTCCAACCTTAGTAGTAATAAAATCCTTAACGCCAACGCTCTCGAGCTTCTTTCGAAGTCTGGCAATATTTACCGTAAGGGTATTTTCCTCAACATAGCAATCCACCTGCCAAAGCTTTGTCATAAGCGCATCTCTGCTTACAACCTTACCCTTGTTCTCCATCAGTGTCTGAATAATCCTGTATTCATTCTTAGTCAGTTCAAGCCTGTCACCATTGTATTCAATAGAAGTATCATTAAGATTAAGAATAACGCCTTTATGCTCTATTACTGACATCCTACCCGTCATGTCATATGTACGACGAAGCATTGCCTGAAGCTTCGCCATCATAACAGATAGATCTATTGGCTTTGAAATAAAGTCATCTCCGCCCATATTCATAGCCATAACAATATTCATATTGTCTGAGGCAGAGGAAATGAATATAATAGGAACATTTGACTTCTTCCTAATCTCTAAGCACCAATGATATCCATTAAAAAACGGCAGCATAATATCCATCAAAACAAGATGCGGATTATAAGCTTCAAACTCTTCCAAAACATTATTAAAATCCTGAACCAGACACACCTCATGCCCCCATGATTCTATCTGTTTTTTCATTGACTCAGCCATTGCTAAATCATCTTCTACAATAAATATTCTATACATTCTTTCTCCAATAACTAATATATAAGAAGGTAAATTGCAAACCAGTGAAGTATTGCTCCTGCCAACACAAATAAATGCCATATAAAATGGTCACCCTTTTTGTCTCGCACAAATGGAACCATACCAAGAGTATACATTACTCCTCCGGCTACCATCATCCACAGCAAGGCTTTATCATGCTTTACCCAGTCCGGGAAAAACATTATGGCACTCCAGCCTATTACAAAAAACAAAGTATAATGTACCGGTCTGAACCGTCCCGGACCAAATACACATATAAATACGCTTCCGGCTATCATCAGTCCCCATTGCACGCAGAATAATACTATGCCAAGAACATCTCCCCAGTAAACGAGAAACATAGGTGCAAATGTACCACCTATTAGCAGATAAATTGATACATAATCAAATCTTCTCCACAGACGCTTGACAACAGTTCCATCTTTATAAGCATGATAGAGACAGCTCATTAAAAACATAAAAATAAGACTTATACCATAAAAGCAGGTTGCCATAACCTTAAGTCCTGTATTAGACCTGACAAGCAACAAAACAAAGCCTGCAATTGAAAGTCCTGCTCCGATTGCATGACTTACGGCATTACCAATTTCCTCAAGCGGAGCAAGAACGGGCGGTTCATTAAGTTCTCTGTACTTTTGTTTAAGAGCTGCCTTGCGTCTTTCATTTTCCTCCTTGAGCTCATGCTTTTTCCTAATATCAAGTTCTTCTGTCTGTTTTGCTTCACACACGGTTTATTACCTCTATATTACAATACTGTCAAAACTATTTTGTCCAAATTCTTAATATCTCATCACGAATTTCATCATAATGAGTTCCTACAATTCCATAATCCTTATCCTTATAGTTCCATACGGCGCATCCAATGTCATATTTTCTAAAGACATCATCAACATCCTTAAACCATCTTAATGTATCTTGAATTGGTGCTCTGTCAATTACACCATACTCACCACAATATATTCCAACACCCGCATTATCAGCTGCTCTTACTGCCTCTGAAACCATCTCACTAAGGAATTCAGGCCCCATGTGCTCTGATTTAGCAACTACCGCAGCCTGTCCCTGATTTCCAAGTGGCTTTGACTTCTCCCTGTAAAAATCCATCGTCTCAGGATATGGAACATCATTTACCATGTCCATATTCTTAACCCAGTATGCCTTCTGATGTGTAAATACAAGTGGCTCATAGAAATGGAAAGTAAAAATAATATTCTTATCCTCAGGAATATCAAGATATTTAAGTGTTCCTGCGCTATTCCACTGAATTCCTCCATAAACTATTGGTGCTACAGGTGCATTCTTTCTGATTGCTGATACAGCACGTTTAATAAGCTGATTCCAACGCTCAGCGTTATCTGTCTCAACAACTTCATTAAGAAGCTCAAAGGCAACGTTATCATAACTCGCATATCTTGAAGAAATTGTATCCCAAAGCTTTACAAATCGTTCCTTCAAATACTCACTTGAAAACAGATTGTTTTTCTCTAAATCACCGGCATCATTAAAATCATAACCATATGCCTTATGCAAATCCAAGATAACATTAAGACCATATTTCTTACACCAGTTTACTACATTATCAATATATACATATCCTGATGGCTTAATGCTTCCATCCTCCGTCTCAACTACTTCACAATCAATAGGAAGTCTTACATGATCAAGTCCCCATTCACTTATTCTCTTTATATCCTCTTCGAGAATAAAGCACTTATAATGCTCCTCGTTATGCTCACATTGTGACAAAAAGCCTCCAAGATTTACTCCACGTTTCAAGTTCATTTTTATTCCTCCACGTATAAATAATCAATAAAAGAATTTCATTTGTTTCTTTTACAGATATTATGATACAATAATGTTAATTCATCAAGTATTTTTAATGTCAAACGGGGGAAACAAATGTTTATTAATAGGGAATTATCTTATAAGGAATTTGTACAACGTGAAAATGAAATCCTGCGAGCGCCCTACTCACCGGAGCTTGAATTCTATTCAGTAATAAAATCAGGTAATGTAGAAAAGACTAAGGAACTATGTAAGCAGTCAATACTTACAAAGCAAGGACTCGGAACACTCTCTGAAAATCCTCTGAGAAATGTGAAATATCATTTTGTAATTACTACTGCACTAATTGCAAGATACTGCATTGAAGGTGGATTAGAGGTATCTGCCGCGTACAATCTAAGCGACTTTTATATTCAGAAGGTTGATAAATGTAAAACTGCCGAAGAGGTTGCTGAACTCCATCCATTTATGTGTATAGACTATGCTAAACGAATGAGGCAGTTGCGAAAGAAAAAAATCACATCTAAGCCTATAGCAATGTGCATTGATTATATCTACGACCACCTGCATACTCGCATTACAGTTGATATACTTGCTGACTATGTAAAGCTTACACCATCATATCTGTCAAGATTATTTAAGAAGGAAACAGGTCTTAACATTAGTATCTACATTCAGCAGAAGAAGATTGAAACTGCAAAGAATATGCTTATTTATTCTGACTATACACCGGCGCAGATATCAAGCACTTTGGCATTTCCAAGCCAGAGCTATTTTACAGAGATATTCAGAAAGCATTCAGGAATGACTCCAATAAAATATCGCGAGCAGTTCTTTAGAACTATGGAATAGATTTCCGAACAGAACAAATGGGGGGATTATGACTAATCCCCCCATTTTCCATGTCTTATGCAACGCCCAACCAAAATACTATTTTGGGGCGCCACCTTACATTGTTAATTCAATTTCGGTATTATCTGTCATGATGTCACATGATACGTAG
>JAEDHX010000096.1 GCA_016296785.1 Coprococcus sp.
CTTGCAACAAGACAGGAAGTAGAAGACCTTATGAAAATGATTACAAATGATTAGGAGGGTTAACGTATGAAGATTACAGACTTACTAAAAGAAAGTGCAGTTTTGCTTAATGTGTCTGCAGCTGATAAGGAAGACGTGCTTAAACAGGCCGTTGAGCTTATGGATAAGCAGGGCAATATAATTGATAAAGATGATTATTTGAAGGCAGTGTTTGCAAGAGAAGAAGAAGGAACTACAGGAGTTGGAGATGGAATAGCAATTCCTCACGGAAGATGTGAGGGTGTTAAGGAGCCGGGACTTGTTGCAATGGTAATACCTAATGGCGTTGATTATGAGGCTCTTGATGACGAACCTGTAGATCTGCTGTTTCTTATTGCAGCTAATCCACAGAGTGGTTCAGCTCATATTGATATTCTTAGTAAGCTGTCAGGCATGCTTATGCATGATGAATTCACAGCTGCTCTTAAGGCCGCAAAGACACCAAAGGAGTTCCTTAGTGTGATTGATGCAGCTGAAGAGGAGAAGGATTCTTCAAAGGAGACAGCGGTAGTAAGCGTAGACGGACAGAAGAAAATACTTGCAGTTACAGGTTGTCCTACAGGCATAGCACATACATTTATGGCAGCAGAAGCGCTTGAAAAGAGTGCAAAAGCTAAAGGCTGCTTTATCAAGGTTGAAACACGTGGCTCAGGCGGTGCGAAGAATGTGTTAACGGATAAAGAAATAGAAGAGGCAGACTGCATTATAATTGCTGCTGATACAAAGGTTCCTATGGACAGATTTGATGGAAAGAAGCTTATTGAAGTTCCTGTTTCTGATGGAATAAGTAAAGCAGATATACTTATTGAACGTGCAATAAACGGAGATGCCCCTATATATAAAGGAAATGGCCAGTCAGAGTCTTCGGATAATAAATCTGCAGGAGGAAGTATAGGACATAGAATATATAAGCATCTTATGAATGGTGTTTCACATATGCTTCCATTTGTAGTAGGTGGCGGTATACTTATTGCAATTGCGTTTCTTATTGATGGACTTTCAGTTGACCTTAACAATATACCACAGGAATTGATAGATAAGTTTGGTTCAGTAGAAGCTGTTAAAGGTAATTTTGGTACATTGACATCAGCTGCTGCATTATTTAAGGGTATTGGTGGAACAGCATTTGGATTTATGCTTCCTGTACTGGCAGGATTTATTGCTATGAGTATAGCAGACAGACCGGGACTCGCAGTTGGTATAGTTGGTGGTGCAATAGCTGCATCAGGAACATCAGGCTTCCTTGGTGCATTGGCAGCCGGTTTCCTTGGCGGATTTATTGTTAAGCTTCTCATGAAGCTTTGTGATAAGCTTCCAAAGGCACTTGATGGAATGAAACCTGTTCTTATTTATCCGCTTTTTGGAATACTTCTTATTGGACTTGCAATGAATTATGCGATTGAACCTGTAATTGGTCAGATAAATACAGCGCTTAATAGTGGACTTAAGGCAATGAATGGTACAAGCAGTATATTACTCGGACTCGTTCTTGGCGGAATGATGGCAATTGATATGGGCGGTCCATTTAACAAGGCAGCGTATGTATTTGGAACAGCATCAATAGCAGCAGGCAATTATAACATTATGGCAGCAGTAATGATAGGTGGAATGGTTCCACCATGTGCAATAGCACTTGCAACATTATTATTCAAGAAGAAGTTTACAGAGGCTGAGAGAAAATCAGGCCCTACAAACTTCATCATGGGACTTGCATTTATAACAGAAGGTGCTATACCATTTGCAGCAGCTGACCCGCTTCGCGTTCTGCCATCATGTATTATAGGTTCAGGAATTGCCGGAGCTTTATCAATGGCATTTGGATGTACATTAATGGCTCCTCATGGTGGAATATTCGTATTCCCTGTAGTTGGAAATGCATTATTATATCTTCTGGCATTGTTAATCGGAACTGTAGTATCAGCATTGTTACTCGGTCTTTTAAAGAGACCTGTAGCAGAGAGATAAAGGTATACAGATAAATAAACCTCCCCTTTAAACATTTTATATATATGTAAGGAGCGTTACAGAATGTATATTAAATACTTTTTGTATCACTCCTTACTTTTTTTATGTTATAATTTATACACTTATATTATGAGTGATTTGGTTTATTGACAATCAGATGTTATAGCAAAATAGGGGAATGAGAATATATGAAAGTGATTGAAGTAAATAATCTTACAAGAGATTATGGTGGAGGAAAGGGTATATTTGATATTTCTCTTACTGTTAGTAAGGGAGAAGTGTTTGGATTTCTTGGTCCAAATGGAGCAGGCAAAACAACAACAATCCGCCATCTGATGGGCTTTATAAAAAACCAGCAGGGAAAGTGCAGTATAAATGGTCTTGATTGCTGGAAGGATAGTGCGAAGATACAGAGTATGCTTGGGTATATTCCGGGCGAAATAAACTTCTTTGATGATATGACTGGTGTTGAGTTTCTGCAATTTATAGCTAAGTATAGGGGACTTACTGATCTGACAAGACAGAAGGAGCTTCTTGACAGATTCGAGCTCGATCCAAAGAGCAGGATAAAGAAGATGAGTAAAGGAATGAAGCAAAAGATAGGAATTATTACTGCATTTATGCATAATCCTGATATTCTTATTCTTGATGAACCCACAAGCGGACTAGACCCGCTTATGCAAAATAGATTTATTGAACTAATCGCTGAAGAAAAAGAAAAGGGAAAAACTATCTTGCTTTCAAGTCATATATTTGAAGAGGTGGAGCGTACCTGCGATAGAATTGGAATAATAAAAGAAGGCAGAATGGTGACAGTTGACAAGGTTGAAACACTTAGAGAACGCCATATGCATACATATACGGTTACATTAGAATCGCCACAGGAGGCAGAGGCATTTGCAAAGGATTTTGATGGAACTGCAGATGGAAATAAGGTTACTGTAGCTTCAAAACAAAGCCTTGAAAATATATTTATAAATTATTATGGAGGTAGTGATGATGATTAATATGACTTTATACCTTCGTGAAATGAAAAAAAGTATTAAGCTTTTACTGATATTCGCTGTCATTATGACTATGTATATTTATATTATCATTGGCATGTATGATCCTGAGATGATGGCTACACTTGATAAATTCTATGATGTCATGCCTGAGCTTATGGCTGCAGTTGGTATGAAGTCTGGTGCAACAAGCCTTATTGGTTTTATGGTATCGTATCTGTATGGTTTTATTTTGCTTGTTTTTCCTATGGTTTATAGTATTTTGCGTGGTAACGGATTAATTGCTAAGTATACTGATAGTGGAGCAATGGCAGTGCTTGTAGCTACTCCAGTAAAGAGAAAAACCATCGTATTTACACAGCTTTGTGTATTACTTAGCGGTATAATTCTGCTGCTTCTTTATGTGACAGGTTTGGAGCTTGTAACTGCCAATATGAAATTTGCAGGGGAGCTTGTTACATCAGATTTGATAAAGCTTAATGTAGCTCTGTTATTCCTTCATTTATTTATTGCAGGTATATGCTTCCTGTCATCCTGCATCTTTTCGGAAACAAAATATAGTATAGCATTTGGAGCGGGTATTCCGGCTCTTATGTATGTACTTCAAATGTTATCTAATGTTGGAGATAAAGCTGAAGCAGCTAAGTATTTTTCTGCCTTTACGTTATATGATGCAAATGGAATCGCTGCAGGAGAAAACAGTGCATTTCTATATTCGGTTATATTGTTAGTTGGCGCTATTATTATGTATATATTAGGAATAGAAATATTTAACAGAAAGGATTTGCGTTTGTAAATAGTGTAAATAGAATAATTAAATATACAGGTTGAAAAGTTTTACGAATTATTTAGACTGTGATGATAGCAAAATTTACTTATTGAAGAATAAAATAAGTAAAATTTGCTGAATAGGAGAATAATTAATGGGTTCACTTAAGAAAGACTTTTTCGATATACTTAAAAATCAAAGAATAAAACCTGTATTTCAACCAATCGTTTCCTTGACAGACGGAAAAATCATTGGTTATGAAGCGTTAAGCCGAATTGTTAATTCAAAAGAAATTAGTTGCAGTGAAGAGTTGTTTCAAATTGCTGAGATATATGGAAAAGTATGGGAGCTTGAACAATTGTGCAGAGGGAAAATACTGGAGAAGTATTATTCCCTTCATGTTAATGATAATAAAATGCTGTTTTTAAATGTAAATCCTATGGTCATTCATGATAAAGAGTTTAGAGCCGGATTTACGCATGATTATCTGAAACAATATGGATTAGAGTTAAATAATATAGTTTTTGAAGTAACTGAAAGAAATGCTATCGACGATATAAAAGGATTTAAGGATACTATAAGACACTACAAATCCCAAGGATATAAAATAGCAGTTGATGATGCAGGCTCTTGTTACTCGGGACTAAATCTAATATGTGATATAGTACCTCATTATTTAAAACTTGATATCTTATTAATTAGAAATATTCATAATGATGCGATAAAGTATGCAATGGTAAAGTCTATGGTAGAGTTTGCTAATTTAGCCGGAATTCAATTAGTTGCTGAAGGTATTGAATGTGAGGAGGAACTAAAGACCTTATTAAAGCTTGGAGTACATAACGGACAGGGCTTTTTTCTTGGAAAACCACATGAGGAGTTAAGGAAGGTTGAAGAGCCGGCAATTGATATTATCAAAAGGTATAATAAAAAAGAAGACTGCATGCGAAACAGCAGAGAAACAGGTATGCTGATATGTAATAACTTCTGCAAAGGGAACTACCAAAAAAAGACGGTTTGGGACTATCAATAATCCCAAATCGTCTTTTTGGATATAACAGAAATCATGTCGCAAAAGCAACCGCTCTCGGCGCGAGAATCTCGCAAGAGAGATTCTTTGTGCTAGAAACTTGCACCATGTTTTCTTGTATCTGTCTTCACATGAAATGTAAGTGATGCATCAGAGGCTGCGAAATCATCGCTGCATCCAACGTCTTCTCCTACAACATTAGAGGTGCACAGTCCATATAAGGTGCCACCTAGTGCACCAATTAATCCAAGTATCATTCCAACTATTATTCCGTAAACTATATACATATCTTATATATCCTCCATTCTGTTAACATATG
>JAEDHX010000097.1 GCA_016296785.1 Coprococcus sp.
TCCCCGTGGCGAAACGTGGCAACTAGACGCTCATAATATAATTCTTCGCCTGTCTCTCAAACATCTCTTTATACTCTCCGCCAAGTGCCATCAGCTCATCATGAGTTCCCTGCTCCTTGATGCCTCCCTCGGCAAATAGATAGATTCGATCAGCCATTCTTGTTGTAGACAGTCTGTGAGAAATAAAAATAACTGTAGAATTCTTCGCGTTCTTTATCAGATTCTCATTTAATCTATATTCTGATACAGGATCAATCGCGCTAGATGGCTCATCCAAAATAGCGATTACATTTTCTGTCTCCTTTGCAAATATTCTCGCAATCGCAACCTTCTGCGCCTCGCCACCCGAAAGATTAATTCCTTCCTCATCAAATTCCTTTGTAAGTACTGTATCAATGCCATGAGGAAGTGTCTTAAGTCTCTTGCCAAAATCAGCAAGTTCAAGTGCCGCCTCAACACGCTCCTTATCTTCATTACGATACTCTCTCATCAGAACATTTTCTGCAACAGTACCACCATATATCTGATAATCCTGGAAAACAGCACCATACAAATCTCTATACTCATCAGTCGAGTAGCTTCTAATATCGTAATCTCCATAGCATATTGAACCGTCCGTCACATCATAAAGACGCATAAGAAGCTTAACAAATGTTGACTTGCCGGCACCATTTTCACCAACAATTGCTATCTTCTCGCCAGGTTTTACAGACAGTGAAATATGGTTTAGGATATTTCTGTCAGTTCCCGGATATGCAAACGATACATCCTTTAGTGAAAGCACCTGCGGCTCCTTTGGAATTGCCACATCGCCCTTATGTCCTTCAATATTTGATTTGTGTTCTATCAGCTTTCTAAACCTGTCACCATATTGTCCAATTATCTGAAAATCAACTAATGCAAAGTTAATCTCATTCAAGTTTCTTCTTACGATATTAGCCGCATTATTTGTTGATGCAACATCACCTAGCACAACTGATTTTAACACTAACGCAAGATATCCAAGAAATGCAGGCACACAGAAAAATGAAAATACAGTGTATACCATAATCCAGTTAATGAGCGATATCCACGTGATTCGCACGCCATAATATTTGCCCGCTTCCTCACATTTTTCAAGGGCTTCGTCAAACTGCGCACGAAGTGGCTCCTTGACAGTAGAGAGCTTAAGCTCCTTGGCATATTCCGGCTGATAAAATACTCGTTTTGAATACTCTGCCTTTCTCATGTACTTCTTATTTACTAAATCGTACTCAAACTCTAATCTTGTAATCTTAAATCTCGTCATTAGGTTCACTATGAAGCCGCACACAGGAAAGATAGCAATAACCGGATGAATCGTGAAAATAACAGCTGCAGCAACTATCATTGCAAGGAATCCACCAATCAGCTTACTAATACAATCCACTGATTTCTGAACCATTTCATCTGTCTTTGACGCAACAGATATGTACATGTCATAATACTCCGGAGAGTCATAGCAAAGCAAATCCATTTTCCCATTGTTCTCCATAAGCTCACGCTGAATCTTTCCCGCAAGGCGCACCATCTTCCCTTAGACCACTGCTCCATCAGCTGACGAATCCACTCAATAATAATAACTACAACAAGGCTGACAAGCAAAACAATAAGCAAATTACGAAGTCTATCAGGTCCCTCAAGCATATCAATGACAATCTTTAATAACACGGTGTCATATACTGCAGTTAACATTTGTAGCAAACAAAATAATCCAATGACCGTCCATACAAACCTCTTATCATATCCGGCTGCATACTTTACCATGTACCAGTTATTACTAATCATTCTTGATACAGGTATTTTGTCCTTTCGAACCTTCTTAACAGCATCCTGAAAATCCTTACTCACAGCAGACACCCCCCATCTCAAACATCTCTTCCGGAAGACTCTCCTGATAATTCTGAGCCTGGAGCTGGAACATATTATAGTATTCACCCTGAAGCTTCATCAGCTCCTCATGCGTACCCTGCTCGATAATCTCGCCCTGTCTCATCATAAAAATATGCTGCGCCATACGTGCCGACGAAAGTCTGTGGGAAATAAATATAACACCCTTTCCCTCCGACGCCTTCATCATATTCACGTACATGTTGTACTCTGCAAGCGGATCTAGCGCACTAGATGGCTCATCTAAGATAACCATATCAGGATTCTTGAAGAACACCCTCGCAATGGCAATCTTCTGCGCCTGACCACCTGAGCATACAAAGCCATCATCATCAAATTCACGGCTAATTACAGTATCAAGCACCTTAGTAAGGCCCTTGTTATTCACATCAAACTGCGCCTTAACAAGAGCATTTCTTGCCATCTCATAGTCCTTCTCGCCCTCCGGTCTGTATAGAAGAACATTCTCTGCAAGAGTCATTGCAAATACCTGCAAATCCTGGAACACAGTACCAAAATGCTCTCTGTAGCTGGTCATATCGATATCATTTATATCTCTTCCATTTACAAGAATACGTCCACTTGTAACAGGATAAAGACCCATTATAAGCTTAACAAGCGTAGTCTTACCGGCACCA
Organism: Coprococcus sp.; assembly: GCA_016296785.1. Classification (GTDB taxonomy): domain Bacteria; phylum Bacillota; class Clostridia; order Lachnospirales; family Lachnospiraceae; genus Coprococcus. The sequence continues at coordinate 2,547 of JAEDHX010000097.1, forward strand.
TTATAGCCAACAAGCGCAATTCTCTCGCCCTTTCTCCAGGTAAAGCTCACGTCCCTTAACGTAGGCGTCTTCGCACCCGGATATGTAAATGTCACATGGTCAAATACAATTTCCCTAACATCCCAAATATCCGGCTTGCCGGTAATCTTCTTCCTAGGCATCTCAAGGAATTCACGAAGATTACTGAATATCGCAGCATCCTTTCGGATAGCGATACCATTTGTCATGGCGTCCTTGAACTGTGAGCTTGAAAATGCTAACGCATTAATCATCGCAACATAGCTTGCCACATCGCTCCTAATCCCAAGCTTAATCATAAATGCAACATAGACATATGACGCAACAGTAGCAATCACGCTGTAGCTGCCAAATGCCCAAAATGAATAAACTGCCGTCTTCATACGATAAAACAGCGTCGTCTTATAATTATCCTCAACAGCCTTCTCCTGACGCTCAAGAAGAAGCGTCTGCATATCATATAGCCTTAACTCACCGGCATATTTCTTCTCATAGAAAACACGCTTAATATAATCAGCCTCACGCCTGTTTCTCGTCGTCTCCTGATTAAGCTTAAACTCACAATCGCCCGCCTTCTTACCAAAATAAAAGCTTGCACCAATCGGCGCCAAAACCATAATTAACAAAATCGGGTCAACGCTAATAACAATAACAAGCGTCATAACCATCGCAACTATATTGCCAATGAATTTGCCAAAGGTAATAAGCAGCTTCATCGCCTGGTCCACGCACTGCTCAAGCGCCTTTGTATAAGAATCATAGAACTTCGGATCCTCATACTCTGATAAAGTAATACTATCCGATATGTCCATTACCTGATGAAATATGTATATTTGAAAGAATACTTAAAAGCACAAAACAAAACTAATGATACTGTTATTTCCAACGCCTTTAGTGCTGATGAACTTGACCGTTTTTCTAAATCTGATTACCGCTGGACAGATAACAGATCAAAACAGTATAGACACAGTCAAGTTAGAAAAGGGGAAATATACCAATTTGAATTCGGCAAAAACTTTCAACCTGAAATGTCATACGAGAACAGAGGATTCGTAATCGGAGTAAAACAGAGATTACTATATGTACTTCCAATCTTCTCATATAACCCCGCTAAACATCCAGATGCTTATCATCCTATAGATTCTCCTGACTCTAGGAGCGATTTGTTTCTACTTAAAAACAGTGACTTTTCATTTATCAGTCACGATTCTGTATTAAAGCTGAATGATATCCGAACGGTCAGCGTAAATCGAATTCTATATCAGCATCCAGGAGCAATTCCACTTTCTCAATCAACGCCTTATCCGCGGGCAGCCATTCTACGCTATTAAGCTCATCCCTGCAAAGCCACCTCGCGGATTCATGCTCCTTAAGAACAAGTCCGCCACTAATTACTTCACACCAAAAACAATCCATTGACAAATGGAAATCTGGATAATCATATTCAATAGTGTCAATGAGCTCTCCGACAAGTATCTCTGTATCAAGTTCCTCTAATATTTCTCTTTTAAGTGCTATCTCCGGTGTCTCCCCTGCTTCAAGCTTGCCACCAGGGAATTCCCAGCCACCTTTAAAATCCCCATAGCCTCGCTGCGTTGCAAACACCCTGCCGTCTGCACGAATAACAGCTGCCACCACTTTTATTGTCTTCATTTTCTTAGTCCTTCGTTAATCCAAAATCATATTGAAGATATTCCGGTAATGAATTCTCCATGTATATATCAAACAAATATGTACCATTTCCATCCTCAGTCTTTCGTGAGTTTGTAAGCTTACCTTTGCCTACATAGGTAAATGGCAACACAAGGCCATTTTCCGCTGCAACCTTTCGAATAAAGACATGTGCATATTTGCTTTTTACTAATTTATCAAGATGAGTTTGAGGCAAATTAGTCATTGACTCCCACTGGAATACATCAGCCTGCAAGAACTTATCCTTGTAATTCAACTTATCTGATTCATCAAGATCCTTTTTTAATGATGCAAATATAACAACATAATCATCATAATAATATGTTCCAACCTGATTATTTGCAGGGTTCTTAAGAAGCTTTAATTGAACCTGATCCATTCGATAATTATGCCATAGCTTGAACCTATTCTCACTACCAATATCAATAGTGTATCGAATCAGACCATACTCAATTAAGTCACTTACATATTCTAAGAATTGCTCATCTAAAGCTACATCAAGACCAAACATATCGCCTTCATGCTTAATATACTTCATATATGTAAGTGCATGATCAAGCTCAACCTTTGTGAATTCAGGAACTGTTGTTACTAAATGCTCCATTACTTCCTGATATGATTTTTCTCCATCAAGAAGATATTTCACAATCTGATACTCATGTAATCTAACAAGAGGCAACAAGCCTGATATATAGTTTATGAATTCAATCTGCCTTTCTGTAAACACAGGTAGATTCTCTTCATCAACCCCTTTTAGGAAATTGTAATAGCTACATGTTTTTTTGCCTTTGATTTTTATACTCATA
>JAEDHX010000098.1 GCA_016296785.1 Coprococcus sp.
ATGTTCCGATCTCCTCGATGAATCTACCATCTCTTGGTGATCTTGAATCTGCTACAATTACTCTGTAGAAAGGATGCTTCTTATAACCCATTCTTCTTAATCTGATCTTTACTGCCATTTTAGTATTTCCTCCTAAAAAAAATATATTATCTTAAGCCAAAAGGCAATTTGAAACCGCCACGCTTCTTTCCGCCCATCATTCCTGACATCTGCTTCATCATCTTCTTAGACTGTTCAAACTGTTTAAGGAAGCGGTTAACATCCGCTATCTGAACACCGGCGCCATCTGCAATACGCTTCTTACGTGAAGGTGAAATAGCATCCTGGAGACTTCTTTCTCTAGGTGTCATTGAATAAATAATAGCTTTTGGTACTTTAGCTGCGTTTTCATCTATTTCAACATTCTTCATCTGACTGGACATACCCGGCATCATAGCCAGCAAATCCTGTATACCGCCCATCTTATCAAGCTGGGCCATCTGATCAAGAAAATCATTGAAATCAAAGGTAGCCTTACGGAACTTCTGCTCCATCTCTCTGGCTTTTTCTTCATCAATCGCATTCTGGGCTTTCTCAATAAGAGATTCAACATCACCCATTCCCAAAATACGGCTTGCCATACGGTCAGGATAAAACGGTTCAAGGTCTGTAAGCTTCTCGCCCATACCTGAATATAAAATAGGCTTACCTGTAACTGCTTTAATTGATAAAGCTGCACCGCCTCTGGTATCACCATCAAGCTTTGTAAGAATAACACCATCAATGCCTATCTTATCATTAAAGGATGTTGCAACATTTACAGCGTCCTGACCAGTCATTGAATCAACTGTAAGTATAGTATATGCAACATCAATATTAGCCTTAATATCAGCAAGCTCTGTCATCATGTCCTCATCAATATGAAGACGACCGGCAGTATCAAGAAAAACAAGATTAATATTGTTCTTCGCTGCATGTAAAAGAGCTGCCTTAGCAATATCTAACGGCTTATGGCTGTCTCCCATTGCAAAAACAGGAACACCAACCTTCTCACCATTTATCTGAAGCTGTTTAATAGCCGCAGGTCTGTATACGTCACAGGCTACTAAAAGAGGCTTCTTACCTTTGTTCTTGTACTGATATGCAAGCTTCGCAACTGTAGTTGTCTTACCTGCACCCTGAAGACCACACATCATAATTACAGTAATCTCATTTGAAGGTCTAAGCTTGAGCTCTGTAATCTCTGAGCCCATAAGCTTATCCATCTCTTCTTTTACTATCTTTATAACCATGTGTCCCGGATTAAGTCCTTTAAGAACCTCTTCACCAACAGCTCTCTCGCTAACTGATTTAATAAATGATTTTACTACTTTGAAGTTAACATCCGCCTCAAGCAAAGCTCTCTTAACTTCCTTCATGGCCTCATTTACATCATTCTCTGTTAATACGCCCTTACTTCTAAGCTTCTTAAATACATTCTGTAGCTTCTCTGACAGACTGTCAAATGCCATGATATCTCCCTTTCCTGATATAACTATGTATATCTCTAAAATTCCTCAAGAATAGAATCGCTATATTCCTCTATCTCTTTTATCTTTATATTAAGTCTTTCGTCTGAATTCATGTCCTTTAGCTGGCAGGCAGCTTCTTTTATCAGCTTTATCTGCTCCTTGGCCTTGAGAAATTTATCTACGAGCTTTAACTTAGCTTCATAATCCTCAAGAATCTTATCACAGCGCTTAATCATATCATAAACGCCCTGTCTGCTGATATTATTTATAGTAGCGACCTCAGAATAAGATAAATCATTGAATATAACTTCTTCATATATACTTTTTTGATGTTCAGTAAGTAATTCGCCGTAAAAATCATACAGCATTGATTGTCTGACTATCTTCTCCAAATTATCACCACCTGTAAAGTATTTTCCCTTTACCACGAGATAGTCTATAACAAAAATAAACGGTTGTCAAGTATTTTTTCTTGACAACCGCCAGATTTTACTTTTTCTTTATTGTAACTGTTTTTGGCAATCCTTTTGATTTGAGGATTTTCTTATATGCCTTAAGCTTTGTTTTTGGTACCTTTATTACTGCTTTTTTATTAATACCCTTAAATGCTTTTATTCCAATATTCTTTGACTTAAGCTTAAGCGAATTAATAGTAATTGATTTGAGATTTGAACATCCATAGAATGCCTGTTTTCCAATTCTTGTAATAGATGAAGGAATAATTAGTTTCTTCATAGCCTTATTCTTCCTGAAGGCTTTATCGCCAATTGCAGTAATCTTAAAGCTCTTACCACCTATTTTTACAGTACCCTTTATTATTACCTTAGCATGCTTCTTTGTTACACCTGTAAGCATTACCGTACCCTTACCATTTGTTGAAGCATTAGTAATCTTATATTTGTAATTACCAACCCTATATACTCTGCCCTTTTTCGTAGTAATTAGGAAGGTCTTTGTTAACTTACCATTGTATTTACCTTTACCGGTGATAATTACATTTGCCATGCCGATATTCGTATTATTCTCATAAGTAACTGTATAATCTGTTCCGTTAATCAGCTTATTATTCTTATATGAAACAGATATTGTTGGAGTAATTGCCTTACCTGTATACACGAACGAATTCAAGTCGCAAATCGTAGCCTTAGAAATATCTACAACTATCCATGTCCATACAGCCTTAAATGTAACATCACTATTAATACTCAAAATCTTTTGATCTGTAGAATAACTATTTCTTCCATCAGTCCAGCTAAGCTTATACCCCTCTTTAGATGCAGAATAGTCCAAGCCGTCAGGTTTCTTAATCTCAAGCTTGCCAAGATCAAGTGTACCTCCTGTCTTTATCTGATATGTAGCTAATACATTTCCAATATCATCAGTAAATGTAACATTTACGGTGTTAATAATATTACCATCCTTATCAACAGGCAAAACACCATATACAGGCTTTCCTATAATTGTAACGCTTCCATCAATTACAATCCTTCCACCCTCAGCCACATCAAAGGCTATGTCATTTTCAGAAGGGGTTGTTACAGATATTATTCCTCCTACAAGATATATATCCTTTTGTGCTTCTATTGCAGGTTTACTTGCAGCACCACCTGTAATAGTGGCTTGAACATTTCCTCCTTCTAGCATAATAGTTTCGGCTGATATACACTGATAATCAGAACTAATATTAATATTACCTGAGGAAATAATAAGCGTCTCGAAAGCTTTAATTGCCGGCACACCCTCAGAATAAATATTCAGCACACCGTTCTTATCCTCAGAAGAAATAATAAGCTTAGAAGAAACATCTGTCTTATCTTTGTTAAATGAAATTCCCTTACTTATCGTGTTAATACCCTCTGTTTTCAGATTTAAGCTATCACTACCCGGCATATAAAGCTCAAGCCCTGCAAATTCAGCATTCTTCAATAATATTTCTTTGATACCATCTGCTGTAATAACAATATTTTTATTACTTCCAATTATTGTATATGGCATATTTTTATTAGTAAGTGACAGAGTTAATAACCCATCCTTTACAAATACATCAGCTGTAGATATTCCATTAGTATCCTTGAGAGCCTTTATATATTCGCAATCTATTGATGTAATCTTACTAATATCTATGGTATATGGATCACGTACCAGTGTTGTAGCTACCAGCACATCACTTATGCTTCCGCTATTATGGTTAGAATCTGCCTTGCTTCTTGCATACAAATAATATGGTGTAAATTCCGTCAAACCAGAAAATATTCCTTCATTTTGCCATACAAGCCTTGACGTATCTGCGTTCTTATCTGTTGAAATAGCATACTCAATATTCTTTATGCTTCCTGATATATCTGCATCTAATGAAATGCTTGAATATGTTATGCTTCTTTGACTTAGCTTAATTTCCTGAACCAACCTGATAACAAAAAGCTTTAACCTTACCGCTATCATCAAGAACTGTACAACGTTCAAAATAGTCAACAAACCTGTCCATAATTCTCTTGTAATGAGAAGTCAGATTAAGGTCTGTAAATGCTTCCTTAAACTGGTAGTAGCTTATTCCAAGAGTAGATGCCGCATATGCCTGCGGAAGACCAAACTTGGCATGGTCTCCTGCATCATGATATCCACCACTTAAGTCAATAGTCTTTCCGGCATAAGTAACATTACTGTCACCAGTATGACAGTTATCTCTCCAGGATAGCTCACTCTTTTCTTTTACATCTGTTCCACACATATTAGCATCATAAAAATATAATGATTCCTGAAGGAGCTTAGCATAGTTATACTCAATATCAGAAACAATATCTGTAGTATTATCATCTGCACCACCTGATGAACCACCACCGGTGCCGGAACCTGATCCGGTAAGAACTGCCGACGTAATCTGATATGTAACATCTCCCGAAACATTGCAAATCAATAAACCAAAACGCTTAATTTCATCTGAAGCCGTAGCATTTGAAAGTGCAATTGTTACTGTTCCTTCACTTGCATCACTTAAGTTTTTCCAACCATCAGTTGAGTATTTCCAACTGTCTCCATGAGCAATATAAGGAAGTACTCCGGGAGTTCCATTAGAAGATGGTGTATATTCAGATACCTTGTAGCCTATTTTAAGGGATGCATAACCAGCATCAATAAGTGACTGTACAGTAGAATATCCTGATGGTGCATCGATATTAATGTCAAGCTGTGATGTATCTCCTGATATGCTTGCAGATACAGTATGGCTACTTGTATCAGGCTTCAAATCAAGGCTCAGCTCCTCGGCCTTTACTGCCCCCTTTGGAATTACCATTCCTGATAGTATAATTGAAAATACAATTACATAGGCAATTACCTTATTAAAAATTCTTTTAGTATTCATATTTGTATACCCCCTCTTCTCGGTATTCTAAAGCATTTTAGAGTTTGCGTGCATAATCTATATCCTTCTTCATTTGACCTACAAGCTCGTCTATTCCTGAGAACTTAATTTCAGGTCTAATAAATTCTAAAAATTCAATACAAATCGTTTTACCATAAATATCCATATCAAAATCAAAAATATTTGTCTCTAT
>JAEDHX010000031.1 GCA_016296785.1 Coprococcus sp.
TATGTTAATACTCTTTTCATTCTGACATCCTTTTCATAGTTTTATTATTGTACTTACTACTAATCCAAACGACTATCCATATCTTTCTTTAATGTCTGAAACATATCATAATAACGTTCTTTTGTATTCCTGACAATATCAAGTGCTATTGCCTTATTATATGAGTGTGCAACGTTATTACGCGAAACAAGTGCATCAAGCCATAAATGTTCATCATGTATTAGTCCTGCCTGATATGCCGTTTTTAATATCTGCTTCGGTGATCCCGTACTGCCCTCAGCAAAGCCCTCTTCAAGAAGCAACTCCTTCATTGCCTTCCATGACTGCTCAAATCATACTTCAAATAATCCAACTAAGCCCGTTAATTCTACATTACCATATGGTTCAGTATAGTTGTAAATATCTTCTAAGTTATTTAACGCAAGAACGAAATTCTCATACTTTTTCATATATTACAATACCTTCTCTCTCTATTGAATCCAAAAGCTCCTTTTGAACAGGATTATCCATATTTACAATATCAAATTTCAAAAGCGTGGATGTATCCTCTTCTGTCTCTATCAAAAAGCTGGCGCCGTCTCCTCCCATACATGCAAGGTCTATGTCGCTTCTTTCCTTATAATCGCCCCTGGCTCTCGAACCAAACAGCACCAATTTATTTATTCCATTCTTATTTGCAATATCAATAATTTCGCCTATCAGCGCTTCCTGCAAGCCATACCTCATATGCTTTCCTCCGCACCTCACTTATTTACCGGAAACAAACCATAGTATATATATTTTACCACACTTTACATATGCTTCAAACCACTTTGCATAATTTACGGCAGGATTTTTCACGGTCTTTACATAGGAAATAATTTTTACAACATTTCACAAAACAACTCTGCCATTTCCTTTGCATTCTGTCTTATGAAAAAGTGGCTGTCGCCCATCGCTATAATCCTGCCTCTGCTTCCGAGAAATGGCTCCCATAACTTTGCACGATCATCCGGAATATCATTTGGCGAATAGCAGAACAAAGCAGGAATACTAAATTCAACTCTTTTGCTCATCTTGTAATTACCAATCAGATTATAATCAGCCCTTACAGGGTCAAAATGAAGTTTTTTGAAGAACTTGTTCTTAAGCATACTAGGATTACATCTTTCGAATCCGCCCATATCCTGTATAAGCTTAAAGAAGGTCTCATCATCACTCATAAAGTATTCCTTAGATTCCCATTCATGGTCAGGTGCTTCATGAGATGCAAGCATAACTGCTGATGGCTTCTTAGAAAGAAGCTCATTTGCAATTATTTCATAAGCCACAATACTTCCCATGCTATATCCAAACAAAGCAATATCCATATCATCAATAATACGGCTGTTAATCTGCCCTGCAACCTCTGTTACCATCTCATCAAAGGTATTATAAAATGGCTCTTTTATTCTGCTTCCATGTCCGCTATATTCTATTTTTTCTACCTGTATCTCCTTAGGCAAAAAACTACAGAACCCACTAAAGAGCTCTGTAGTTCCTCCGGCATAAGGAATACAGAACAATTGTAACTTTCTCATATCTGTATCTCCTATATTCGTTCCAAAAAAGGCCTATTTAAGACTAAGCAAATCAGGATCATGATATATGTCAATTCTTTTCAATTCGCTATCATACCAGATAGTAAAATAATCAATTACCGATTTGTTTTGTTTGTCATAAATAATAACATTCATTCCCTTTTTCTTATATTTAATTGTCTCGCCTGCTACTTGTGCAGGGTCGGTATCTACAGCTTCTTTTATATCACTATATATTGTAAAGCTCTTGCCATTAGAAAGCTTATCTGAATACTTTATTGCACTATCAGAGCTCTCCTCATAAACAAGTTCATTTCCATCTAAATGGGCTACATAATTCATACCCTTAAGCTTATCAATATTAATATTAAGGCCAATACTATTTAACTCATTTATACTGTTCTCATCAAGAAATGAACTAATGTCCCCGCTTGAACTTACAAGCATCTCATAGTCGCCATCCTGATACATCTGAGTAAACTGGTCTATATCAATACTGCTCTGGAAATACTTCTGAACATGCTGATTAAGATAAGTATCCATCATTTCCTTATCATCAACCTCACGTTTATCAAGATCATAATTCTTCAATATATAGTTACTGATATAATCTGTGTATTTATCACAGCCACGAACATTCAAATGATCTGCATTCATGAAATCATGAGCAGCATCAAATCCGACAGCATCATATAACTTCTTATAGTTAAAATCTAAAAAAGTTATATTGTTTTCATATGCATATCTCTGACATTCAAGTGACATAGCCTTTGTCCAGGATGGCTTAGGTGACTTAGTGAAAATAAGAGTAATATTATTCTCGTTACAATATCTAACCATCTCATCAAGGCATTCTAACGCCTCTTTATTAATAGTCACCTTCTCATCCGGATCATCATTATCAATCTGAAAATCCTCATCAGTATGAACTCTTGTAACCGCACCATGCATTATACTGCCACGGAACACCTTATCATTCATTTCCTTGTATCTGAAGTCTTTTTCATTTATATCGCCCCATCTTGTATGATATTTCATTATAGGTAATACATATGTCCATCTGTTAAGCTTCCTATATTTTCTCATTATATTTACAGCGTCCATTTTATTCTTGCTAAGCTTTGACTGGTCAAGAACAGTTCTATACTTCGCCTCTTCAATCTCAGAAAACATCATACCGGGATCAAAAAACACCACCTTGATATCATGTCTTTTGTCAAGCTCCTTAATAAGGAACATAGATGCAAGAACAGGCTGGTCACCTGTTGCACAGCTATAGGCAGAGATACCATACTTATCAAGCATTCTCATGGCGGAAAGACCATAAACCTGCTGACTTGTTCCAACTATACATACATCTATGCTGTTTTTCTTTGTATCATACATTCCCGAAATAACATATGTGGCACTTGTATCACTGGTAAGCTTTGCCTTCATAACCTTATCAACAACATTAAATACCAGTACAAATACGCATGCAAAGGCTATTGCTTTAAAAAGTCTCTTACTTTTCATACCCATCTCCATCAATAAGCCATATAAACAAAGGATGCAGCATCATAGGCAGGCCCATATATTCCGAATATTATTACTGCAAATATTGCCAGAAGATAAAATGCCCATCTAAACACTATATTCTGTCTTCCTATAGAATCTCTTATAGAAACTCCGCGAAGCTGAAGTATACTAATAAGACCAAATACTAAAACTGCCACTATAGCCAGTCTGAAGCCTTTATCATCAAGACCAAACTGATATAATGTGTCATCAAATAATGTCCATGGCTTGAAATTTGTAAATGTTTTTATTACTGCGTATTTTGTAAGCCATAGCTCACCAGGCCTTGTAAGCAGACGTCCTATTCCAAAAATACAGGTTGTCCTTACCATCTGAAAAACTCCAAATGACCAGGTATCTGTCTTAATCTTTAGCTTATTGCCAAGTGCCTTCATGCTGTCACCAAAGGTAACTGACATAAATATCATAAATGCATAATAGATACCCCATGCAAGATATGTTTTTCCTGTTCCATGCCAAAGTCCCGTAAGCACCCATGTTACAGTAACAGGAATGACGGTAACAAGACTTCTTGCGAGAAAGTCAGGAAGCTCCTTCTTCTTGCAAAACTTTCCTATATTCTTAACAAGATCTGAGGTAGATATCGGATAATATACATAATCCTTAAACCACCCACCAAGTGACATATGCCATTTTCTCCAGAACTCAGTAACAGACTTTGCTGAGAAAGGATGATCAAAGTTCAAGTCAAGCTCAACGCCAAACATCTGTGATACGCCTCTTGCAATGTCCATACAACCTGAGAAATCAGCATATATATATACAATATCAAGGAAGAATGCTACCAGGAATATAGCTCCTGAAGCATGCTTGTAATCACTATAAACACCTGAAATAAATATATCTAATCTGTCTGCAATAACAAGCTTCTTAAAGAATCCCCATACAATAAGCTGCATGCCCTTACAGAATCTGTCATAGTCAAATCTTAATTCCTGCTTTAACCTCTGTCCAAGTCTTCCATATCTTTCAATAGGTCCCTGGAGAATATGAGGAAAATAAATTGCATACAGCAAAAATCTTGCATAATTCTTCTCATATGAAACTCTCTTCCAATATACGTCAAGAAGATAGCTGAGTGATGAGAAAGTATAATATGATATTCCAAGAGGAACAATAATCCATGCTGCATTAAAATGTGTTTCTACACCAAATTTACCAAATATGCTGTTAAGTGGTCCAACAGCGAATTTTGTAAATTTAATTACTGCAAGTATGCCTACATTAAGGATAAGCAACAGCACAAGAATCTTCTTACATTTCTTCTTTGCTGCATCCTTTAATGCCTTTTTTTCTTTTCTGTCGAATTCACCCTCTGCTATGGTATTCTCTGTTTTCTCGTATATATGTCCCATTCCTCTTCCAGCAAGGAATACTGAAAAAGAGGTCACAAAAATAAACGGGAAGAACTTAATTCCCGCTATACCATAGAATGCGATGCTTGATGCAAGAAGCACAAGCCATCTGAATTTCACAGGGCATATATAGAATACCAATATCGTTGCGGCTATGAATATTAAAAAATTCAATTCTACAAATGTCATGTCTTTTATCTCCCATGTTAAAGGCAGTGTCTGTCGGCACTGCCCCATGATATATCTCTTAGTCCATTAATTCCTGAACCATCTTCCACATTGCATCAACTGAATCAAAATTGTCAGGAATTATATACTCCATATCAATCTCAATATCAAAGGTTTCTTCAAGCTCTGCCAAAATAGAAGTCATATCGATAGAATCAATTACCTTATCTGTATAAAGCTTCTTATCTGTCATCCAGTCAACCTTGCTGTTTGCTCTCTTTAATGCTTCTAATAATTCTTCCATAGTAATCCTCCTTATACCCTTATGGTAATTCTTTGTATAATGTTTTGCCGGCTTCATTTCTAGGTATCTTATCAATGACAATTACCCGAAAAGCCCTATTATTAATATGAGTTCTTTCTTCCACAAGCGCAGCTACCTTATCTGTATAATCTGCATCTGTGATATATATATTCATCATCTCGTCTGTACCACTGCTTGCACAGTCTACATCCGGATATTCCTTCTTAATAATTCTGTCAACCTCATCAAGGTTAATCCTGTTACCAAACAGCTTAAGGAAACGCTTCTTTCTTCCAACTATGAAGAAGAACCCATCCTCGTCCATCTTAGCCATATCGCCTGTTTCGAGTCTTCCCTCTCTCTCATCCGGCTTAATAAGATCATCACCGCACTCAGCATAGCCGAGAGTAACATTGTCACCATAATATACAAGCTCACCTACAACATCAGGCTCATTTATTACATTACCCGATGCATCAATAAGGTCAAATCTTCCTCCCGGAATTGCAATACCCATGCTGCCATATTTCTCAAGTGCCTTATCGGCAGGAAGGTATGCCATACGCGCAGTTGCCTCTGTCTGTCCATACATTACAATGAATTTCTTACCCTTATTTATTGCATACTCAGCAAATTCTTTATGAAGCTCAGGTGCAAGCTTACCACCTGCCTGTGTCATATACTTAAGGTCCGGCAAATCCATTCTGAAGAACCTTACCCTCTTTAACATCTCATATGTGTAAGGAACTCCACCAAAGGAAGTAGCCTTATTTACCTTCATAAAATCCCAGAAATCCTTTGCAACAATTGTACTAGTTGTAAGAAGTATTGTCGCACCAACAAGTACATGACTGTTTATAATTGAAAGACCATATGTGTAGTTCATAGGAAGAGTTGTAACAGGTCTTTCTGTATCATCAAGCTCAAGGTACTTTGCAATCGCCTCTGCATTAGACTGAACATTCTTATAGCTCTGCCTTACAAGCTTAGGGCTACCTGTAGAACCTGAGGTTGTAAGCAGAAGTGCCAGCTCATCACTCAAAGGATATACCTTATCATAATTAGTCTTGACAACAAGATAATCATATTCCTCATTAATAACCTCATAGTCACTATATCTGTCACAAAGTTCCTTAGGAATATACAGATACTGCGGCTGATATATGTCCATCAGCTGCTTAGCCAGAGTTTGGTCAATATTCGCATCTATCATAAGTGGAACTATCCTGTTATTAAGAAAGCTCAGATATCCTGCCATAGAACCAATTACGTTCTTGCAAAAACAAAATACCAGGCTTCTAGATGGAATAAGCGAACCAAGCTTGTCTGAATATGCTGCTATCTCTCCGTATGAAACAGATATCCCTTCGCTTGAAACAGCTGCAATTCTCTCGTTGTATTTACCAAATTCATCAAAATAACTCATAAATATACCTTCTTTATATTATATTCGATTAAATTCACACGTTTTAATAATAACAATTTTCTATACAAAGTGCAAGCAAGTACCATATTTTTCCTAAAAACGTTTATCTGAATATATCAATACATCTGCTTTATTTTATATAATCACCTACTATATCGTAATACTTATCTGATGCTTCATTCCAAGATGCATAGTCCTCTTCATTTCTTCTATCAGGAATATCATATTCTTCCATAAGGTAATTAGCGAAATATTTAGTAAATTTATAGGAGCCCTTAATATTTGTGTGATTTATATCCTGATAATCTGTACTGTCATCTAAATCAAGAGGCTCATACCATTCCTTCTCATTAAAGTTTATTACTTTAAAACCATTTTCCTCTATAATGTCACAGGTTAAATTAAATCTACCCTGTCTTTCCTCCCTCTCCAGAACAGGAGCTACATAAAACAGAAATTCAACATCATCCTGCTGTTTACACCATTCAAGCATATCTTTAAGTGCTCTCTCGCTTTGTGGTGCTATAGGATCAGTCATATCAGTATAAACATGCTCCTCACCGGCATAAACGCTTGTAAGAAACTTTTCCTGATAACAGGAATTAAGATAAGATGGCATAGTCTGTTCAAAATCATCAATACTAATATCATTCCATCTGTCATGGAACTGAATAACCGGAAAATAATACTGTAATTTATCAGTCCATTTTACATTTGAATAATCACAATAATTTTCTATCATCTCGAAATAATTCTTTGAAATATGCATATTCTGAGTAAGAAGATATATCTTGTTGTTTGTTACATCCTTCTTATTCGCAAATACTGTTGCATCAATTATTACCACCTTTGGCGACTGAGTCTTTAATGCCTCTATAACTACATTTCTTATTGCACCAAAAGGAAGGTCAGATGTCGACCATGAATTAGCAGCAAGTCCGCATTCCTTCCATGCAAAAGCACATTGAAAATATCTGTAAACATGACTGTTGCCAACAATAACTACATCAGCAGAATCCTCTTTTGATTCATAATAGCCATTTATCATCATCTCTGCATGCTCTGAATATTCATTGGATACTCCAAACACCCTAAGAATCGGATAAGCAACCAATATTCCAATAATTACAAATATTATGCATTTAAGCACCAAACTCTTTTTCATATCCCTATACCTCTTGATTTAATGCTTTTTCCTTATTATCAGTTAGCTTCTTTGGATAAATAATCTTATTCATCACTATTGTTATCGGTTTTATCGATAACAAACAGGTTACTAAAAATGAAACTAAACAAATAGCAACCAGATAGTAATCATGAAAAATCGACTTTGCAAGACTGTTTCCCTTAAACATATTAAAGAAGAAAATTAAAGCTACATAGTGGAGTACATACACCTGCATAGTCCTTCCACCCCATTTTGTAAAAATGCTTTTTACAGATGGAATTACCGTTATCCATGCAAACACAAGAATTAATGCAGCAACATACCAGAAAAGCCTAATAAATGCTCCATATTCAGAATAATGCTTAAGACCGGCATATGAATATTTTCCCTTTAATATCTTAATTAACCACCATACACTATCTATCTTGACAAATGATATTACCGCAGTAAAAAGAATAATAACAGCAGAAATTATCTTAGTATATATCTTATTAGATATATTGATTATATCTTCATGATTAATGTAATAACCAAGAAGGAAAAATGGATAAAATACAGCTATTCTGCTTAATGCCAAAAAAGCTCCAAAATCTGATGCGTATCCTATAATACAAGCCAGCACTACTGATGCCACAAGTGTATAGACATGATTAAACTGCTTTAAAAACATGGTGAACAGATAAAATACACATATAGCAAATGCATACCAGGATACATCATTTATTGAAAACAACTCAAATCGACTCGTTTTAGTACAAATCAGCTCAGCAATAAAACGCAATATCTTTGTAACAACAAACATAACAAAGAAGCTAAATACTTTATCATATCTCTTTTCATTTATTGCATGCTTAGAAAAAAGACCTGATATAAATACAAATGCCGGCATATGAAAAGTATAAATAAAAAATATTAAACCCTTAGCCATATCTGTACTATCAGATCTTTGCAAAAAGTGGCCTAAAACCACACACACAATTAAGAAAAATTTTATATTATCCCATTTCGCTATCTTAATTTTTTCCATCTTTCACACCATTCATCACTTAAGATAATTACAAACTTCCAGCAGATACTACATTAGTAAGCAATGCTAATGATACATAAGCGGTTTGTATTTGTCAACTGATTTTGCTCTTTGGGGGCTTGTAGGGTTATGCTTATTACCACAATCATAAAGCTACAGTCACTTCTCGTCAAAAAAACAGGAGAATATTATTAAATACCCTCCTGTTATATTATAAAATACATATTAAATTTTGAATTGATTCAATTAACCATTAATTCTTGCAAGAAGCTCTTTGCCAAGTTCTTCATTACCAGGCTTACCAAGCAATGCAAACATATTCTTCTTATAGCTTTCAACACCAGGCTGATTGAATGGATTTACACCAAGTACATAACCACTAACACCGCATGCGAACTCGAATGTGTAGAATAATTCTCCAAGTGTAAACTCATCGATTCTGTCGATATTAACCTGGATAATAGGAATACCACCATCAGCATGAGCAAGAATAGTACCATTCATAGCACTCTTATTTGCAAAATCAACAGTCTTACCTGCAAGATAATTAAGACCATCTAAATCTGAATCCTCTTCTTCCATGATTATCTCACATGTTGGGTTTAATACATTGATTACTGTTTCAAAATGGTTCTGTGAACCCTGCTGGATAAACTGTCCAAGTGAATGAAGGTCTGTTGTAAAGTCTGTTGCTGTAGGGAATAAGCCCTTACCGTCCTTACCCTCGCTCTCTCCGTAGAGCTGCTTCCACCACTCTGACACAAAGTGAAGAGCAGGCTCAAAGTTAGCAAGGATTTCAATTGACTTACCCTTATTATATAAAATATTTCTTACAGCTGCATACTTCATTGCATCTGAATCATCGAAATCCTGTGAAAGACAATCCTGTCTTGCTGATGCAGCACCTTCCATAAGCTTATCAATATCAGCACCGCTTACAGCTATTGGAAGAAGACCAACTGCTGTAAGAACTGAGAAACGTCCGCCTACATCATCAGGTACAACAAATGTCTCATATCCTTCCTCTGTAGCAAGAGTCTTCAATGCGCCCTTTGCCTTATCAGTAGTAGCATAAATTCTCTTAGCTGCCTCTTCCTTACCATACTTCTCAATTAATTTCTTCTTGAATATTCTTGTTGCAATACCAGGCTCTGTTGTTGTTCCTGACTTTGAAATAATGTTGATAGAGAAATCTCTGTCACCAATTACCTGAAGAAGGTGAGCCATATATGTGCTGCTTATATTGCTTCCTGCATAATAAATCTCAGGAGTCTTACGAATCTCCTTATCTACTGAATTATAAAAGCTATGTCTTAAAGCTTCGATTGCTGCTCTTGCGCCAAGGTAAGAACCACCAATACCGATAACAACTAAAACGTCTGAATCTGACTGAATTTTAGCAGCTGCTTTCTTGATTCTTGCAAATTCTTCTTTGTCATAATCAACAGGAAGGTCTATCCATCCAAGGAAATCATTTCCTTCTCCTGTCTTATTTACAAGTGTTGCCTTTGCTGCTACTACCTGATCTTTAATTGCTGCAATATCTGATGCGCTCGCCATAGCTGCAGCATTTTTAAAATCGAAACTTACTGTCTTTGCCATTTTTATATCTCCTTGATTTGTAGTTTATATTACATTTATCCCTAATTGTAGCATTTCAAATTCACATAATCAACTATTTTTCAAACATTTCATCAAGAGAACCAAAACGATAACCTTCGTTTGTGAGATATGTCAATACATCATCAAGAGCATTTGCATTTGACTCAGACACATTATGAAGAAGAGCAATTGCGCCATCATGGTAGTATTTCTTAAAATGATCCCTTACATAGTCCTCACCCGGCTGTTTATTCACATCATAGTCAAGATACGCCATACTCCAAAATATGGTCTTATATCCCATATCCTTAGCAAGCTGCAAGGTTCTTTCACTATACTCACCACTTGGAGGTCTGAAATACATATCCATTTCATAGCCTGTTGCCTCTTTCATGTAATCAGCACATTCCTTAAGCTCTTTTTTCTGTTCTTCCACACTTATTTCCGGCAAAGTCGGATGGCTTGTAGTGTGATTACCTACAATATGTCCTTCCTCCTTCATACGCTTCACTATATCAACATTATCCCTTATGTACGTCATGGTAACAAAAAAACATGCCGTTACATTATGCTTCTTCAAAACATCCAGCATCTTCTCGGTATATCCATTATCATAACCACAGTCAAAGGTAAGGTACATAACCTTTTCATTCTTTTGATTTGCCTCAGCATCCACATAATATGCGTCATACTGCTCAATTTCAAAACTGTTGTCACATCCGCTCATCCCATGATTATTATCACGAACTATATACCAGGAATACATTTTATTTGGACATTCGTCATAGTTTCTAAGCAACGTCATATCCTCAGTTGCCTCTTCTGTCTCTGTTATTTTTTCTTTAGATTGCTCTTTATCTGCATCAGAATCTGACGCAAGCTTCCCGCTTTTGTCAGCTGCATCTTCCGTCTTAACTTTATAAAGACTGCAGCCTGAAAGCAGCAAAATAGCCAATAACCCTGAAATAAAGTACAGTCTTTTCACTGTCTACCATCCTGTTTTTTTAGACCTAATACAGCAAATGCCGTACTTTATCGCAGGAGCTTAATATTAAGCGTCCGAAATAATACCCTGCAAAAGCTTTTCAAACAGCATATCACAGGCAGCGACCTGCTCATCTGTAATATCTGCCCTCTTCTTCTCGGTATCTTCATTTACATCGCTAGCGTCTACGTCATCTTCTTCCATACCAACATCACAGGCTGCCACCTGCTTCATCTCTGCCTTCATAATCCTGTTAGCAAGGGAATTGTTCAGATAGTTCTGGACACTAAGCCTTAGTATCTCCTTCTTACTAACAACATCCCACATATTAAAGGCCACAAGCATCAGTATACATACAACAAAACCGCACCCTAGTATTGTCCTTCCTTCTTCGGATGAGCCTTTTACATAATATTGATAAGCTCCGCCTATTATGCCTGTCCCAGCTGTTAATATAAATATATTTTTTATGAAATTATTTAAGGAAACAACAGAAATCCTTCCTATTCTCATCTTTTCTATGTATTTTCCAACAAAGGAGTCCACATCCTTTATATCCACATTCAGTGAGGCTATATCCTCATATCTTTTTCTTATTTCAAGCAACGCCTTTTTTCTCGTCGCCCCCATACTGTCTGTCGCCCTTATTAGTCTTCCAAGATATCCATTCAAAATAAATCTTGTCGTTATCCCGATAAACCCGAGAGCTACCATAATGTACACAAATGCATTCTGTTCCAGTAAAAAGTTCAACATACAAATCCCTCATTTCTTTATTTTTCCCAAGACAGGCAAATGCTGTATGCTCCCTGCCTTTAGGTGTTTCCATTATAGATAGTCTGTTTTTATAATTTCAATTCTTTTCATGCGACAAATATTTGCCTTTATTTTCATTATTCTGTATGATATATTTTACTTGAACTTCATATTATAAAGCATAATATCAGCTATTAAGCTATTGTAATTTCATATTAATAACTGCTATTATCTTCTGCATATGATAAAATAGCTGCATATGATAAAATAACTGTATATGCAGATAAGCAAAAGAAAATACTAACATCAGGTGGTGCATGTAATAACGCCTGAAGAAAAGAGGTTTATATGGTTTATAAGACAAAAGGAACCTGCTCCGTTGAGATTTCATTTGATGTTATTGATGGTGCAGTAAAAAATGTTAAGTTTGTAGGGGGCTGCAACGGCAACCTTAAGGGAATCAGTGCACTTGTAGATGGCATGAAGCCTGAAGATGTAATTTCTAAGCTTGAGGGTACAACCTGTGGTTTTAAGCCAACCTCATGCCCTGACCAGCTTGCATCTGCACTAAAAGAGTATCTTGCATCAGCTAATTAAACCACTTCATATATGATATTAACCGGAGGTTTACAGAATGAAACGAATAGTACTAACAGGAGGCGGAACAGCAGGCCATGTAACACCTAATATGGCGCTTATTCCCGAACTTCAAAAACTAAATTACGATATCCATTATATAGGTTCTTATGATGGAATGGAAAAGAAGCTGATAGAAGATATGAACATACCATATCATGGAATATCCTCCGGAAAGCTTAGAAGATATTTCTCAATGAAGAATTTCTCTGATCCTTTCAGAGTTATTAAGGGCATCAGTGAGGCAAAGAAGCTTCTAAAGGAGCTTCAGCCGGATATAGTTTTCTCTAAGGGAGGTTTTGTTACTGTTCCTGTTGTATTTGCGGCACACTCTATCAAGAAGCCTGTTATTATTCATGAATCAGACATGACACCAGGTCTTGCTAATAAGCTGGCTCTTCCGAAGGCGACAAAGGTATGCTGTAACTTCCCTGAGACTAAGGAGCTCTTCCCTGAGAATAAAGCTGTTGTAACAGGAACACCTATTAGAAGCGAACTATTTAACGGAGATGCGGTTGCTGCTTATAACTATTGCGGTTTTACTGAGCAAAAGCCCGTACTCTTAGTTGTAGGCGGAAGCTCAGGCAGCGTAATAATAAATAATGCCATTCGCGATAACCTGGACAGACTCCTTGAACGATTTAACGTTATTCATCTTTGCGGTAAGGACAATTTAGATACAGCTCTTAACAACATACCAGGATACGTTCAGTATGAATATGTCAAAAAGGAGCTTAGCAACATGCTTGCACTTTGTGACATAATAATATCAAGGGCAGGGGCAAATGCAATTTGCGAATTACTTGCACTTAGAAAGCCTAATATTCTTATTCCATTATCTGCTGCCGCAAGTCGTGGTGACCAGATACTAAATGCTGAATCCTTCAAAAAAAGCGGATATAGCTATGTAATTACCGAGGAGGAGCTTAATACCGAATCACTATTTGCTGCTATTGATGATGTGTTTGGCAACAAGGAGAAATATATTAAAGCTATGGAGGCCAGCAATCTTGCCGACTCAACAGGCATTATTATTAATATGATAGAAGAGCTCGTTAATAAATAATATATTTATAAAACAAAAAGGTGAAGGAACAAAAATCAAATTGTTCCTTCACCTTTTTATGTTATACAAAATTCCAAAAGATGTTAACCTTCTACTTATCTGCTATAGCATGTAAGGTAGCAACCTTCTCTGCATCATTTACAACTTCGTTATCAATAAATAATGTAATTGTTCCTCCCTTACCATCTGATGGGAAATAGAATACCACCTTAAGCGGTTTATCAATAAATGTTCCGTCAGAGCCATACTTTGATAAATCAAGACTTGCCTTAGTGCCATAGAAGGTAATTGTAATACTTCCATCTACATCTGACTCATAATACCAAGCTGTTGACTTACATACTCTCTCAAGAGCATCGCCATATGGTACTCCGGTATCAACAACCTTTGTTGTACCATTATCCTGTGGCTCAGTAATCTTAATTATCTGTGATTTAAGACTGTCTACCTTCGCTTTTGCTTCATCATTAGTACGATACTGAATATTTGCTTTAATATACATCTTTGATGTCTCCGGTAATATACAATAAATACCAAAACAAAGTGCTGCAACAATAATTAATGCAACTAATATCTTTATAAATACTTTCATTATGACATCTCCTTACATAATATATAATAATATTTTTCTACTACCAGATAGTACGCATCAGGAAAAATCTGATATCCTGACCGGATGCAACCTAGAACAATTCCTTCTCAAGCTGGAAAATAAATTCCTCTAACAGCTGCATTCGCTTATTATACTCAACACGTCCGGCGTCAGTCTTACAACGTCTAATCTTAGGCTTGTTGATTCTATAGAAATTCTTTATTCTATAATAAGCACGTTTATAGCTTGCCTCATCCTCAAGAGCTGTTGCCATAGAATCCCATAACACGCTAACAGCACCAACCTCATCAAGAAGATCAGCATCCATAACTACTTTACACTCTAAGGATAAATCTGCCTCTGTATCCTTCTCCTCGTGTATCATAATTATCTCACCAATCTTAGCAATCTTCTCCGGATCCACACCAAGACTATCAAGATATTCAACTGCAATCTCAGCGCCAACCTCTCCGTGCGGTCTGACATCATCCCAGCCTATATCGTGTAACAATGCAGCAAGAACAATAATATCCAAATCTCCACCCATCTTAGACTGAAGCTTAATTGCCCATCTGTACACCCTCATGGTATGTTCAAATCTGCTTCTAAATTTATAATTAGGTGGTCTGCCATTAACAGCAGTTTTCTCTTTTACAAATTCTATTACTTCAGCGTAATTCATCTTTGCCCGCCCCTCAACTATACGTTTCGAGTACTTTTATTAAAAGCAAAAAGTACCAATTCATATCATATCATCTTTTGTCTGATTTTGCTATGTTTTTTTGAAAATTCATAAAAATATAATAAAATAATAAATCCATGCGGTTTTCTCTCGAAATGACATCATAGACGTTACCTTGGCAGTTAGCTCAGCTCAGGCACCCTTGCGGCACACAGGAGATTCCTCTTAGTGCTGCTCCGTCTCCGGCCTGACACGGTTCGAAGAGTCCTGTTGCGCAAGACCCAAACATCAACACCACTTACCAAGGGCAGCTCTACAACGACCACCCCTCAAGAAAACCATCACCCCTACTATAGCGGATTGTAGGTACAGGACGCCGCTACCTCCCCGGTTGCATGGAAACTTTAAAACATATTAAATTAATTGCTTATTTGTATTTACACAAACAATTACTTGCAAATTATAAGATACAATCACCTTATACGTCAACCCTTTATTTTTCGTTATTAATGTTAATTCTGCCCTGCCTCAGGTCAGCAAAAAAGTTTTTCATCAACATGCTGCATTCATCCTTTCGAACGCCATTAACAACCTCCACCTGATGATTAAACTGCTTAATGTCAAACAAATTAAGAATAGATCCTGCACATCCCGCTTTTGGATTCATGCAGCCAATAACAACTTTAGGTATTCTCGCCTGAATAATTGCGCCTGCACACATCTGGCATGGTTCAAGCGTAACATACATAACGCAGTCCTCAAGTCTCCAGTCACCTAACTTCTTCGATGCCTGACTAATTGCGAGAAGCTCTGCATGTGCAAGAGTTGTCTTCTTAAGGTTTCTTTTATTATACCCCCTTGCAATAATCCTGCCATCTCTTACGATTACGCAGCCTATTGGAACGTCACCGTTATCGTATGCCTTTTTCGCAAGCTTAATTGCTGCGTCCATATATTTTTCATGTATTTTAATATCGTTATCCATCGTAATATCTCCTCTAAACAGAAACCGGTGTATCTGAATTGCAAATAATATTTACCAGCCAATATCCAAAGCAGCCTGTCTTAATATCAACCTCATGCCCCGGAACAAACCTGTCAAATCCAAATATCCCTGCAAGATACTTTTCCTTAGCAGAATATACTCCCGGAACACCAAGTACATAGCAGCCCTCCTGCCTATTATCCTGAAACACTACTTTGCCAAGCAAAAGATACTTATAGCTATAAAAACCATGAGTTAAAAAGCTATTTACACCGAGTCTCCAATTATTCATATCAAGCAAACCAATATCATTTGGTGTAATCTTGACACTTTCAATTATTTTATTTCCTTCATTCGCATTTTCAGGAAGAAGCGGAAGCCTCTCATAAGTAGCAAGCATTTCCTCTATGGCATTTGTATACCTTTTTCTTTCAGGCTTATCAACATTTTTAATATCATTTCTTACATTAGTTCCATCTTCATGGTTTTCACTATAGTCTTCATTATATTCATCGTAATACTCGTCGTTTATTTCATCGTTATTCTCGTCGTTTATTTCGTCGTTATTCTCGTCGCTATTCTCGTCATTGTATATCTTATTATATTCTTCGTTAGCTGCTGACATTTCCTGTACAATACTATCCAGCTTAGCAGCTGTTCCAAAGCTATCGTCATCCTCAGAGGTAAGATAGCTATAATCAACAATACTGTCTGTCCATGCCGAACAGAAAATATCCCTGCCATACTGGCTGTTATCAGGATTCATCTTCTTTATGGCGATCCCGCTCCATGCCGTAATCGGCTTGCCGCTCGCCTTCACGTCGTTCCAGTCAAAGGTATATACCCCCTCGCCTCTGCCACCCCGCATCTTGAGCTTACCAAGATATATCGGCTTTGGAATCATAATCTGGACATTGCCATAGCCAACATCCTCGTGCGACTCGCCTTCCGGAAGGGTTTCCCGATATAAGTAAACAGAATACACATCATCCTTGCGATTCATTATATCCTTCAGTCCTATATTAATTCTTCCCGTATCAGACACCTTCTGAACCTTTGCAAATCCGGTATTCTCATTCTTTTCATTATTATGATATCTGTAAATGTATGAAATGAATCTGTTCCAATAAATCATAGTAACCCTCCGCTCCTTTTTCATGCCGGCGATTGCGGCTTTTATTCTTATCTATGATTTACTGGCGCGAATTATTCCACTATCTGCCTGATAGAATATCGCTAAGTGTGGCAAATTCTGCCAAGCTTAAGCTTTCTCCTCTAACAGTCGGCGATAAATCCATTTTTTCAAGTGCTTCTGCTATATCTTCTTTGCTAAATGACAATTCGCTGCTATTAGCAAGTCCATTTTGAAGTGTTTTTCTTCTCTGATTAAAGGAAGCACGAATCAGCTTAAACATAAGCTTCTCATCCTGCACAATAACAGGTGGCTCCTCATATCTTGTAAGCCTTATTACTGCAGAGCCAACATTCGGTCTTGGAATAAAGCAGTTCGGCGGAACATTTGCCACAATATATGGCTTTGCATAATACTGAACTGCAAGAGACAAGGCACCATAATCCTTGCTTCCGGGGCCGGTCTGCATTCTGTCAGCAACCTCCTTTTGAACCATAACAGTAACAGAAAGAAGCGGTACATGACTCTCGAACAGCCCCATAATAATAGGCGTTGTGATATAGTAAGGCAGATTCGCAACCACCTTAATAGGCATTCCATTATTATACTTGTCCACGATTTCATTAATATCCGTCTTCAAAATATCGTTATTAATGACTGTCACGTTGTTATATTCAGCAAGTGTCTCATCAAGCACCGGGAGCAGATTCTTATCTATTTCAACAGCACACACATGTCCTGCTGCCTCTGCAAGATACTGTGTCATAGTACCTATTCCCGGACCTATCTCAAGAACACAGTCCTCCTTAGTTATCTCTGCCGCACTAATTATCTTATTTATAACGTGCCCATCAATAAGGAAATTCTGTCCGAATTTCTTTTGAAAAGCGAAATTATATTTCTTTATTATCTCTATAGTCACCTGTGGATTACTTAATTTCTCCATATTTCTCCTTTTTGCATTTGGATTATTCCTAATACATATTCCTGATATTATATTTGTAGCTTAGTAACTTAATATTTAATCAATATTATATAACCTCTTTCCATTACTAAAGGTTACTTTATATACTTCTTCAACATCAATATTCTTTAATGCTGCAATTTCCTCTGCAATATAAGGGATATAAAGCGCGCTGTTACGCTTTCCCCTAAATGGAACCGGCGTAAGATATGGAGCATCAGTTTCAAGAACAATTCTCTCAAGAGGTATGTCACATACTACCTCCTTCAGTTTTTTGCTATTTGCAAATGTTACAACGCCTCCAATTCCAATATAAAAGCCCATCTTCACATATTCACGCGCCATTTCAACGCTATATGAATAGCAGTGTATAACGCCTCCAAGCTTAGCGGCATCCATTTCCTTCATTATACTCATTGTATCTGCAGCCGCATCCCTGCTATGAATTACTACAGGAAGCGAAAGCTTTTCTGCCAGCTTTAGCTGCTCCCTGAACAGGCGTTGCTGCACCTCTTTAGGCGGATTATCATCATAATAATAATCAAGTCCGATCTCACCTATCGCCTTAATCTTATCACAGCTTAATACCATTTGCTCCAGCTCGCATATATCAGCCTCAGTAATACCATCAACCTCACTCGGGTGAATTCCAACAGCCCCATATACATGCCTATACTTCTTCGCAAGCTCAACTGTTGCCCTTGAGCTCCTCATATCTGCTCCAATATTCATAATAAGACTTACGCCCTCTGCCTCACAAGCCTTAAGCAGCTCATCTCTATCCTCATCAAAACGTTCATCATCATAATGTCCATGCGTCTCAAAAATCATATTCCTATCCTGCATTCCTTTCATCAATATCCATCCCCACCACTGTTCAGTTTATATTTTCCCCACCCCAATGTCAATTACATTCGCCACGGGGACAGGTCCCGCGGCAAAAAATAACCGGACGAACTTCGAAGGGGGAGTAGTATAGTTGTTTTTCGGACCGCTTGCGCTTTAGTATAATACGTAATGGTACTAAACTCATAACGACTAACGTCGCTATTCGTTAAGTACCAACGTATTATAATATCCTCAAAACAATCTATACTACTCCCCCTTCGAAGTTCTGTCCATGGCTAAGCTTCGTAGCCGCGGACCTGTCCCCGAGGCGAATGCGGTAATAAATGTAAAGAGAAGTTTAAATTTAATTTATAAATCAATCAGACTTTCAACACATTTTCTTCACATTTCGTGTTTATACTCGGTAGTGTAAAGAGTTTTTCATTTATTTGAATCCTCTCTTCCCTCATTTTTTTATATAGTGGCAATAGTTCCTTCCCCGTTCTATTGCCACTTGTTTTTTTGTCTTTACGCGTGTATACTTTTTTCAGTATTATCAAGCTTTGAGAGGAGATTTCAATAACTATGATATCAAAAAAATATTCAGATATGACAAAAAAGACCTCTATTATAAGAGAATTTGCGGAGCATGCATCAAGAAGAGCTGCCGAAATAGGCGCTTCTAATGTATTTAACTTTACAATTGGTAATCCGTCTGTACCTGTTTGTGACGAATTTACTCAGGTACTTCAGAGACTTCTTGCCGAGGAGGATCCATTAACACTTCATGGATACAGCCCTACATTAACTATCTATTCCGTTCGTAAAGCTGTTGCCGATTCATTAAACAGACGTTTTGGAATGGAATATGTTCCTGAGGATATATTTATGACATCGGGTGCTGCAGGTGCGATAGCTCATGCTGTTCGTTGTGTTACTGAGCCGGGCGATGAGATTATTACATTTGCGCCTTATTTCCCTGAGTATGTTCCTTACATAGATGGATGTGGCGTTGATTTAAAGATAGTTCCTGCAGATACATCATCCTTCCAGATTAACTTCGATGCATTTCTTGAGATGATGAATCCAAATGTTCAGGCAATTCTTATCAACTCACCAAATAATCCATCAGGAATTGTATATTCTACGGAAACAATTGAAAGACTTGCAAAAATCTTATATGAGAAGCAGGAAGAATACGGCCACGATATTTATCTTATTTCTGATGAGCCATATAGAGAGATTGTATTTGCCGGTACAGATTCACCATTCATTTCAAAATATTACGATAACTCCATTTGTTGCTACTCATTTAGCAAATCTCTTTCTCTTCCGGGCGAAAGAATTGGATATATTGCAGTTAATCCAAAGTGCAAGGATGCCGAGCTTATTATTGTTATGTGTGGTCAGGTTTCAAGATTTACAGGTCATAACTGCCCATCATCACTTATGCAGCTTGGTGTTGCCGAGGTTATTGACATGACCTCCGATTTGTCTGTTTACGAAAAGAACAAAAACATTCTATATACAGAGCTTACAAAGATGGGTTACGAATGTGTTGAACCGGGCGGAACCTTCTATATGTTCCCTAAGACACCTATCGCAGATGCAAATGAGTTCTGCCGCATGACTGCAAACGAACTCGACCTCATTCTTGTTCCTGGCGACAGCTTCGCCTGCCCGGGGCACATGAGAATCGCATACTGCACAACAACCGATATGGTTGAGCGCTCACTGCCACTCTTTGAGAAAGCAATAAATATGTGCAAATAAAAAATTTGCCACGGGACCTGTCCCAATAACGTTTAGTTAAGCTATTTCTTATTTAAAAA
>JAEDHX010000032.1 GCA_016296785.1 Coprococcus sp.
CTTATCTTGAATAATGAAGAACAGTCATTCTGAAGCTCAGCAAGATTATAAAGCATTGGAGGTGCTTTCTTCTCTTTCTTTCGCTCAATCAAGGCAATCTCTGCAGTCCTATCTCCATCTTTAAGATATTCTGCAAGCTCCATTGCATCCTTCTTATCCTTAAATCCATTCTCCTTATAAAGTAAAGGAGAATTATAATATCTGCTTCCCAAAACAGCCTTCCACTCAGCCTCAAATGTATTATTCTCCGTACCCGAGGTAATTGTAACCCTGTAAAACGGAGTCTTAACAAATTCTCTAATCTCCCGTTCTCTCTTAACTATAATACCAAGAACACAGGTCATTACACGTCCTACCGCTATAACACATTTATCCAGTTTCAAATAATTACGAACAACATAACTATATTTAAGTGATAAAGCTCTCGAAAAGTTAATACCCATAAGATAATCTTCCTTAGCACGAAGATAAGCAGCATCACTTAAAGAATCATATTCTGAAAGCGGCTTCGCCTCCTTGATGCCTCTAAGTATCTCTTCTTCTGTCTGGGAATCAATCCATACACGTTTCTTCTCTTTACCTTTTACATGAGCCATCTCATCAACAAGTCTATATATATATTCTCCTTCTCGTCCCGAGTCTGTACAAACATATATACATCCTACATCATCTCTGTTAAGGAGTCCCTCTACTATCTTATATTGCTTGGCAACACCGGGAATAACCTCATACTTATACTCATCAGGTATAAAAGGTATTGTTGACAAATCCCATTTCTTTAATTTCTCATCATACGCATCAGGGTAACTCATAGTAACAAGATGACCTACACACCAAGTCACTATACTGTCTTCTGATTCCATGTAGCCGGCTCCGGCATTACCCTTAACGCCTAAGACATCTGCAAATTGCTTAGCAACGCTAGGTTTCTCCGCTATATATAAATTCTTCAAAAATAAACCTCTTTCTATAATATAACTTCCTGCATATAACTTATTACTCTAATATTGTTATATTATAACCACAAAAGCAGATTTACTCAACCCATATAGCGTTATTCTACAAATCGTATATACGCCTTATTATTCTCAACCCATTCCCCTTTCCATAAACCACATATTATTATCTTCATAATACAAATAGCACTCCCTCCCATTCACTATACAGGTATATCTCATACCTACGCCACCAGCCTTAAGGCTCGCTGCTCTTCTAATATCCTTGACTCTCTGTATCTCATAAACTCTGCCGTCTATCCATCGGAAGCTCTTAGGAGTAAGAATTCCTTCTTTGGAGAATTCAGCAATCACATCAACATATACCTTATCACAACTCATATCCATCTCAACAAATTCTCCCTACTCAATTGAAATAACCATGAGGATGCACCACATGATCCTCACGGGCATTAACAGAGGATAGTAATCTATCTCTATACATCAGACCTCTTTGGATACTGTAAAACCCAAAACGCCTTCGAATATCATCTACTGCCGCATCCACCTTCATCTGCTTCTCACGTAATTCCACACCGGAAAACAAATCAAGCTGCTCCCAGTAATTATCCATTACCAAATCTGCACCTCTTACACCCACACTCCTTATCGGCTTTCTCCAATCATAATTAGTCTTAAATATGTTATAAGCATAAGCAGCAATCTCTCCTGTTATATTAGTTGCATGGTCAAGCTTCTTCTGCCTGGTAAAAGAACATAATTCATTATCACGTATGCTTATCTCTACCACACGGCAACGAAATCCATTATCTCTAAGTCTTGCCGCAACACTCTCCGCAAGTGTATATAGAACAATCTTCACATCCTCATCACCTACCAAATCCCTTGGTGTCGTTGTACTGTTACCAATCGACTTTATCGGTGCATGGGTATCCTCTAATCTTACAGGTGATTCATCATAACCATTCGCAAATGTCCATAATACACTACCCATCTTGCCAAGATGATTCGCAAGAATGCCTTCATCCATACATGCAAGGTCACCAATAGTTCTAATCCCTAATTTAATAAGCTTACTATTAGTACTTCGTCCTACATAGAGTAAATCTGATACAGGAAGCTTCCAAGCCTTATGTTGAAACTCATCCCTGTACATAGTAGTAATAGCATCCGGCTTCTTATAATCTGAGCCAAGCTTCGCATATATCTTGTCAAAGGACACACCTATGCTGACAGTTATACCAAGCTCACTCTTCATTCGCCTGCTGATTTCCTCTGCAATCTTATATCCATCCCCCTTAATACTGCTGCTTGCAGAAACATCTAACCAGCTCTCATCAATTCCGTATGGTTCCTGTAGGTCTGTATATTCTGAATATATCTCATGTGCCATGCGGGAAAAACGTAAATATAAATCCATTCTTGGCGATACAAATGTAATATCCGGGCAAGCCTGCCTGGCCTGCCAAAGCGCCATCCCTGTCTTAACACCATGCTTCTTCGCAATATAATCAGCAGTAAGTACAATTCCATGTCTTGCCTCAGGATCTCCTCCTACTGCTAATGGCTTACCTGAAAGTTCAGGGTGATGTAAATGTTCAATCGCTGCATAACAACAGTTGATATCACTATGCAATATAGTTCGCTCCAAAGTCTATCCGCCTCCAGTCTGTTCTATATGAACATCTCATATTACATCTTAGATCTTACATCTTAGATCTTACATCTTAGATCTTACATCTTACATCTTACATCTTACATCTTACATCTTACACGCCAAGTATAACTCTCTTAAAAAGAGATTGTCAATAGACACATATGTCTATTTTCGCTTATCAGGAGATTTTGTACTTGATTATTGTTTTATCTTGATATATACTATAAATAAATACTATAAATAAATACTATAAATAAAACATTTATTGGTAACAAAGCCCTTGCAAACTCCTATGCTTCAGCATATAGGGAACGTCATAACAAAAAAGGGAACTTATTAAGTAGTAACAGGAAAGAGGAATTTTATGAAGAATATCGGCGACATCATATCATCGAACAGAAAGAAAATGAAATTATCACAACCAATGCTGGCTGAATTGTTACAAAAAGAAGGAATCAATCTCTCGGCAAAGGCAATCTCCAAATGGGAGACGAATGCTACTGAGCCAAGCGTTGCTACATTTATGACAGTATGTAAGGTACTCAACATTACTAATATATATGAAGCATATTTTGAAATAAATAATGATGATCCACTATCCTCTCTTAATAACGAAGGCAAGGCAAAGGTTCTTGATTATATTGAATTATTGCACGATAGCGGTAAGTATGAGAAAGAAATATGTCAGGTTATTCCATTTAGCAGATTTATTGATATCTATGAGAATGCAGTATCTGCCGGTACAGGTAATTTTCTTGTTGATGGTCCAAAGGAGACTATTGAACTTACAAAAGACATCATACCTGAAGCAGCAAGCTATGGTGTTAAAGTCAGTGGAGACAGTATGGAGCCGGAATTTGAAGATGGCCAGATTGTGTGGGTATTAAAGCAGAATATTGTCGAGAATGGAGAAATCGGGATTTTCTCTTTAAACGGAGAAGCTTATATTAAGAAATTGCAGGACGATAAGAATGGTGTATTTCTCATATCCCTCAACGAGAAATATTCTCCTATCCCGGTTAATGAACACGATAGATTTGATATCCTTGGGAAGGTAATAGGAAAAAATTATTTAGATGAATTAATAGAATACATATAAACTATAAAATATAAAATATAAAATATAAAATATAAAATATAAAATATAAATCACTCTATATTATTTTTTATGAAAGAAGGTGTTCACTATATCTGTTATTAATAATCTGAGAGCAATCCGGGAATCGCGAGGACTCCTTCAGGAAGATTTAGCCCTTGCCACAGGCTTTTGCACAAAAACAATAAGCAGAATTGAACGCGGCGAATGTTCACCATCCGCCGAATTTATGCTTACTGTCTCCGCATATTTCAATCTGCTTGTAGAAGATATATTTATGTTAGATAATAACTGATTAGCTTTGATATAAGAAGTTATAATAAATCATCGTAGATTGAGGACTTGTTCCACCAACCAAGCCAATTTTTCTCATTATGCACTTCCCTCCTATCCTCAAACTATTCCGCCCAATCAAGCTGGGAAGTCGGAATTCCAAGTTCTATGCATCTATTAATTACATTTTCCCTCTCAATATTGTTGCCTATTTCATAACGCAAGACAACATCCTTTAGTACAATGTATTTGGTATTGTCTGCTTTAAGGTCAACATACCATCTTGTCCGAGTGCCCTCGCAAAGTGCCTTAGAGAGCTTCTCAGGAAAATCTTCGCACTCACTTGAAAATGATATCGCTGTCCAATACTTTGGTGTATTATCCGTTGCCCATATATCAACGTTCTTTATCTCAATACAATCAAGAATCTTTTCATCAGAAAGACTTTCTTTTACCAATAATCCTGTATACATCTATCTCATACCTCTTTCTTTTTGGAATAAAAGGTTATTAATCTGCTCTGTTATCCGGATTTCATCCCTATTACAATAGAATATTAACAAAAGCATTATACTAATCAACAACAAAATAGAATTGCCTATCTTATCTTTTTATATATCCATCAGATTTACAGTGATTTCCTCAAATACTCAGCCGTAATCGTATCTGAATGTTCAATCATGTCCTTTGGCGTACCGGCAAATACAATCTGCCCGCCGGCTGTTCCACCATCAGGTCCAACATCAATAATCCAGTCAGCTCTCTTCATAACATCCAAATTATGTTCAATTACTATTACGGTATTACCTCGTTCTACCAGACTATCAAGCAGCTCCATAATCTTCTTAACATCAGAGGCATGAAGACCTGTGGTAGGCTCATCTAATACATATATATTTCCCTGCTTATCAAGATCCTTTGCCAATTTCACACGCTGGCGCTCGCCACCTGACAAAGTGCTTAGAGGCTGTCCTAAAGAAAGATATGGCAAACCTACCTCAAGCATAGCTCCCAAGGTTTTTCTGATTTTCTTATTATCCTTGAAGAAATCATAAGCATCGCCTGCTGACATATCAAGAATCTCAACAATATTCTTTCCCTTATACTGATATGACATAGCTTCCTTACTATAACGATTTCCTTCGCAGGCCTCACATACTGTAGTAACAGGATCCATAAATACAAGCTCAGTGACAATCTGCCCTCTTCCACTGCATATAGGACATGCGCCCTTGCTGTTAAATGAAAACAAGCCTGCATTAACGTCGTTCTCTTTAGCCATTACCTTGCGTATATCATCAAAGAAACCAAGGAAGGTTGCCGGTGTAGAACGTCCTGTCGCAGTAACAGGCGACTGATCTACTAAAACAACTCTGTCTTCATACTCCTTTGCAAATACATCCCGAATAAGCGAGCTCTTTCCGGAGCCTGCTACACCTGTAACAACTGTAAGTACATTTAGTGGAATATCTGCTGAAACATTTTTCAGGTTATGGACATTTGCATTCCTTATAGGAAGAAATGCACTTGGCTTTCTAGGCATGTCCTTTAGCTTCTCGATATGCTTCATTGCCTCCCCTGTTCTTGTTCCTGATATTAGAAGTGCCTCATAGCTACCCTGGAATAATATTTCTCCACCATTCTTACCAGCTAACGGACCTACATCTATTATTTCATCTGCGATAGATATAACATCCCTGTCATGCTCTACAACAAGTACAGTATTACCCCTATCACGCAAATTCTGCAAAAGTCTTGTCATGCGGTAAACATCACGCGGATGCATTCCTGTACTTGGTTCATCAAATATATATGTCATTCCCGTAAGCGCACTTCCCATATAACGAACAAGCTTTAATCGCTGTGCTTCTCCTCCTGACAATGTAGAAGATTCACGATCCATTGAAAGATAAGGAAGACCTATGTCTATCATACGCTGAAGCGATGTCGTAAGTGAATCTACTATTGTTTTAGCTCTAGGATCATTTATTTTACTAAGAACCTTTACAAGATCTGTAAATTCTAACGCACACATCTCTCCGCTTTTGGTTTTTCATATTTAGGAAGTCTTCCTCTCATAAAAGCAGTGTATGTTTCATTCATCTGACGCTGACTTTCAGCAGCTATTGTATCAAATACAATACTCGATTTGCCCGAGCCGGACACTCCTGTAAAAACAACAATCTTACCCTTTGGAATATCAAGGGACACATTTTTTAAATTATTCTGACGAAGGCCACGGATTATAATATTATCATGAGACATCATCTTTTCCCCTTTCACATATAACAATATGTTAATATGATATAGCCTCCCCTAAGGGACGAGTCAATAAGAATTATTTAGTTTTTCGTTCTAAAAGAGCTATTGAAACATAATGCTTTATATTGAATTCTTCTTTATAATTATTTGTTATCATTTGCCAATGTTCCATCTCCCATTTCCTCAGTTCTTCTTCTGACATCGAAGCACCCACACCTCTGCATGCACGCATCCTTCCATGCCAGCTCTCTCTTGTAAATGGTACAGCTACGCGAAACTCCTCTCTTGATACAAGGTTAAAGAATTCCAAATATTCATCAGGAACCCACACAGGATGTACAGTATCACCACAGCCTGTCCATTTTGGATTATATTTAAGGATTATCTCTTCACTCTTTCCTGCGATTTCATCTTCAAAAGGCAGCCACCCCATATATAAAATGAGAAAATGCCCACCTGGTTTTATCATACTGGCAAATTTAGGCGCAGTAACCTTATGGTCAGGATACCATATGCACTGACACGCAGTTATAACATCGAATGTATCATCAGGGAAATCAACATCCTCTGCCCTGCAGGTGAAGAAATCTATATCCATGTTATCCGAAGCAGCAAGTCTCTTTGCCTGCTCAATCTGATTTTCTGATATATCCGTACCAGTCCATTTTGCTCCATATTCATACATATTACGTGGCAAAACTCCGGTTCCGGTGCCGATATCAAGAACCTTTTGTCCATCCTTACACAAACCCAGATTTAATATGTACCGGTAGAACTCCTTCGGATAAATATCTCTGTATTTTGCATAATCCTCAGAAGTTTTCCCCCAGTCAAAGGTTTTTCCGTTATCCAAATCTACCATGATTAATAATCCTTATATTTATACTTATTTAATCTAATCCCCATAAGAAGGCAATGCGCAATTCCTAGAATCCCCAAAATAAACAAGGTCATAGCAGCGCCTGAACCTTTTCCCTGTCCAAATAATAGTGACAAAACACCGTTATCACTATGAAGCTGCATATATGGTTCACAAATATTATCAACCATAAATCCGCCAAGGAACAATCCTATAGGGATTGTAAAAAACTGCAATGTATTTCTGCACGCATATACCCTTCCCTGCAACTCAACAGGTACAGAATTTCTGAATATAACATCATAATTCGCACTCATTATAGGAACGACAATCCAGCCTATTACCTGCCCTATACACCAAACCCAGGGTTCTCTACAAAATGCCAACATGAAATTCTCTGTTCCCATTGAAAATAGCATCGTGCCATATATTATCTTCATTCTATCCTTAGGCTTTGGCAATAATGATACAACAATGCTTCCAATTACCATAGCGACACCTGAAAAAGCACTTACAATTCCAAGAACTGACGCACCGCCCTTTGGATTTGGCAATATATAAGCAGGCAAAACAGCATCAACTGCTGAGGCAACAAGATTGATTCCTGACATAAATAAAATCATTGTCATAACCATTGGTGTTTTTTTGAGGAACCTTAAGCCTTCCTTCGCAAGTGTAAATACTCCTTCCTTCTCTTTTGAACGCACCTCCGGCACCTTGATAAAGAATAACAATGCAAAAAATGCTATTGCAAAGCTTCCAAGATCAAATGCTATTACAACACCTAAGCCTGCCAAAGAATATAAAGCTGTTGCAATCAGTGGATTAAGTATTGAGATAAGCGACCTGGAGAGTGAATGGAGTCCACTAACTCTCTGATAGTGTTTCTTTGGAGTCAATAGTGTATTTGCAACCTCTGATGCAGGCTGTTGAACCGTATTCATAAGTCCGGAAATAACATTTATTGCATACAAATGCCATACCTCAAGCATCTTTGTAAGAAAAAGAATAAGCACTGTAATCGTACAGGTTGCTGCCAGAAAATCGCACACAAGCATAGTCTTCTTCTTATCAAACTTATCTGTTAATGCTCCTGCAAAAATGCTCATAACAACATAAGGCAGATACGAACAAATCGTAAGTGCTGCCGTGCTAAGTGCAGAACCGGTTTCTTCATAAAGCCACAAAGCAAGCGCAAACCCGGTCAAAGAGCTTCCTAGCTGCGACAAGCTCTGCGTACTCCACAATATCAAAAAACTTCTTAATTCTTTTATATTCTTTCTAATTGATTTAAATTTCATTTCTTTGCTCCTTATCGTAAATAATAATTTTCTACTAACGAAGCAAAGTCTGAGGATATATTATATTCCTCCATACAGTCCCTCAGACTCTGCATGGAGCTGTTGCAATACAAAGTATCATATGTTTTTACATCCCTTTCACATATATTTATCATACCGGCTTACTATCAATAATCACTTCACCGGAATCATGCTCCCCTAAGGTACGAGTCAAGCGTAATTTTAGCAAACGACCGTTTTCTATATTATAATTATTGTGATTTCACATTGTCAAGTTGAACCTTGTTGGTCTGGAGGAAATGCTGAAAATGTCATTAATTTTCTATTCTTCATCTTATTCAAGCACAACAAAAAGAAGCCCTGCATTTTAATGCAAGGCTTCATAAATATCTATAATTTATAGTTTTATTATCTCATTTACTGCTCGAATAACAGCTGCTCGTATGTTGGGAATGGCCATGCTCCCTTTGGAAGCTCCTTCTCAAGCTCATCAGCAGGCTTTCTTACAGCATCGAAGGCTACAAATACAACATCATGGTAGTATTTTGCCCATTTCTGAACGTCCTCTTCGTAATCAGCAGCCTTAGCAACTAATTCCTCAAGCGCAACTGTTGCCTGCTTAAGCTCTGATAACTTCTCTGAAATAGTATTTAAGAGAGATACCTGAACTGTAGGCTCAATGCCAAGAGCCTTAATCTCTGATGCACCCTTTGCAAGCTCTGCCTGATATGACATAACTGCAGGAATAATTTCTTCATTTGCCATCTCAATCATAGTAAGTGCTTCGATATTAATCTTCTTACCATAGTTCTCAAGCATTACATCAGCTCTTGCCTGAAGCTCAGCCTTATTCATTACGCCAAGGCCTTCGAAAATGCTGACATTCTTATCTGTTGCAAGATAAGGAACTGCATCAACCATACACTTGATATTTGGAAGGCCACGTCTTTCTGCTTCAGCAACCCATTCATCTGAATAGCCGTTTCCGTTGAATATAATTCTCTGATGCTCTGTAAGAAGCTCACGAACCATCTTCTTAACAGCTGCTTCAAAATCATCTGCCTTCTCAAGCTCTTCTGTCATCTTCTTTAACTGGTCAGCAACTATTGTGTTAAGTACCATCATAGGAAATGCTATTGACTGAGTTGAACCAACCATTCTAAACTCAAACTTATTTCCTGTAAATGCAAATGGTGAAGTTCTGTTTCTATCTGTTGCATCCATTGTAAATGTTGGAAGTGTGCTTGCACCTGAAACGTACTTCTTACCCTTAAGTGAAGATGTTGCCTCACCCTTCTCAATAATCTGATTAACTATGTCTTCGAGCTGCTCACCAAGATAAGCTGAAATAATAGCAGGTGGTGCTTCATTTGCTCCAAGTCTGTGGTCATTACCGGCTGATGAAGCAGAAAGTCTAAGCAGCTCAGCATTATTATCAACTGCTGCAAGAACTGCTGCAAGGAAGAACTGGAACTGAAGGTTCTTCTCAGGCTCCTTGCCCGGATCAATAAGATTCTCGCCATCATCTGTTGAAATAGACCAGTTATTATGCTTTCCTGAACCATTTACACCTGCAAATGGCTTCTCATAAAGCAGACATTCAAGATTATGCTTAGCAGCTACCTTCTTCATTGTTGCCATTACAAGGTGGTTCTGGTCAGTAGCTACATTTGTGGTTGAGAAAATAGGTGCAAGCTCATGCTGAGCAGGTGCAACCTCATTATGCTGTGTTTTTGCAAGAATACCAAACTTCCAAAGCTCTTCATTAAGCTCTGTCATGTATTCTGCAATCTTATCCTTAATCGCACCGAAATACTGATCATCAAGCTCCTGTCCTTTTGGAGGCATTGAACCAAATAATGTACGGCCGCACATCTTAAGGTCAGTTCTCTGTGCAAATTTGTCTTTATCGATAAGGAAGTATTCCTGCTCCGGTCCTACTGATGCGGTAACCTTAGTTGCTGTTGTATTACCAAACATCTTAAGTGCTTTAAGAGCCTCTTTATTAATTGCATCCATTGAACGAAGAAGAGGTGTCTTATAGTCAAGTGATTCACCTGTGTATGATGTAAATGCTGCCGGTATACAAAGGATACATGTTCCTTCTGCAGTATTCTTTACAAATGCAGGAGATGTACAATCCCAAGCTGTATAGCCTCTTGCTGAACATGTCTCACGAAGACCTCCTGATGGGAATGATGATGCATCAGGCTCAGCCTTAATAAGCTCTTTACCTGTAAACTGAAGAATAACTCCTCCATCTCCTACTGTACTTACAAATGAATCATGCTTCTCTGCTGTTGTCTCTGTAAGTGGCTGGAACCAATGTGTATAATGAGTAGCACCAAGCTCCATAGCCCACTCTTTCATAGCTGCAGCAACTGAATCTGCAATACTAACATCAAGTGGCTCTCCCTTATCAATTGTGGCCCTAAGTGATTTATACACTGCCTTTGGGAGACGCTCTCTCATATCCTGATCTGAAAATACATGTGAGCCAAATACGGCTGAAATTTTGTTCATCATAAACTTATACTTCCTTTCTTACTTTGTATTTGAAGTAGCGGAAGCTTATATCCTTCTTTGTTTCTAGCTATGTATTGTTTCTTACAAAAAAAGAAAAGGTGTCCTCTAAACGAGAACACCTTTGTTCGCTTCACACTATTTATTTGTTGTAAATAAAATACTACCTTTGTTTCAAAAAATCAACCCCTAAAATTAATTTTTTTAAGAAATTTTTATGAGGCTGTATTTTAGTATTATTCCAATCCACTTATTTAGCAGGTGCCGGTGCGGCAAATATTGCAACATCTGCTACAGTCTTCAGGCGCTCTTCATCACTATATACTGAATCTGATCCTGAATACTTTTCTCCTGCAGCAATAGTATCATAATTATAGTCATAAGAAACATCAACAATATTTCCATTTGAATCAATTAATACACATGCTACTGTTCCAATTATCATATCAATACTATTTACACTACCAATTGAGTATTCAACAGTAAGATATCCATCGCTTGGATTACCTTTAACACTATAATCTGCCACCCAAGGTTCATATCCATCAGATGGATCAGTATCAAGCTTAGCATTTTCCCAATGTATTCTTCCATCAGGGATATCATCACATAAAATAGTATATATAACAGTATTACCATTACATAAAGTTTCCGTATATACCGTTGTATTACCGACCTCAGAGCCATCTGATGCAAGCGCTGTCGCATCACCCTGGAATGCAACAGGATCGCTATACAAGTTCGTAAATGCAATTGCCAGGCCATACTGTCCATAAGAGAACGTAGGTGCAACACTAATTACAAATCCCGGATAATCTGCAAAAGGTGAATACTGTACTCCCCAGTTAATTTTACTATAATCTGTATTAAGAGCATCCATCTGCTTTTGCACATCAGGATCTAATGAGGAATTTGTTGTTGCTCCTGTGTTACCGGAATCCTCTGTTACATCCTCAGTATCTTCTGTTTCTTCCTCTGTTACAGCAACATCTTCTGTAGTCTCTATATCCTCTGTTGTAATTTCTGTATCA
Source organism: Coprococcus sp. (assembly GCA_016296785.1). GTDB lineage: Bacteria > Bacillota > Clostridia > Lachnospirales > Lachnospiraceae > Coprococcus. Next base: position 11,959 of record JAEDHX010000032.1, read on the forward strand.
ACAGGATTATTTCCATCTGAGCTTTCCTTGTATGCATATATATCAGAAGAAGCGCCTTCAATCGGAGTACCTCTAAAAGCAACAAGCCTGAAAGCATCACTATCGCCCTTTGTTTCCATTACCATACCACAGTCAAGACCGCAGTCAGCCATATAAGAAAATACGTCAGTTGAACCATCAGCATTTTCTCTGTAGAAGAAATCTCTATTATTTATTGTCTTTACATCGTTAATATCAGCAACATATATCTGATAACCGGTTTTTTCCATACATCCTACATATAATACGATTTCTCCATCCTTATCAAGAATATTGAAGCCGCCATTTTCATTCTGAAGTTCAAATTTATGTCCTTCTGATGTATCAACATAAACTAACATCTCACCATATGAACCAAGAGTGAATTTGTAGCATAAGTTACTTGATTTTGCAAAGCTACCCTTTTCGGCAGCTGCATCAGGAAACAAATCCTTATACGACTCCTTCTTACCTTTTGAATCATCGTCTTTGCCGCCAATTTTTATTTCACATCCTGTAACACTAAGCAATGTTACTAATAATGTCATTAGAACAATAAGACTCTTTATTGTTTTCTTCATAATATGACCTCCCCACTTCACAAAATGCTATTACAAGCTTACTTTTCTGAAGTTCTTCTTGCCACGTCTTACAACTATTCCTTCGCCGGCAAACTTATCCTGTGGGATTGTAACTGATATATCAGATACCTTATCTCCATCTACAGCAACACCGCCCTGTTCAACAGCTCTTCTTCCTTCGTTTCTTGATGTAACAAGACCTGACTTAACAAGAACAGATACGATATCAATTGAACCTTCTTTGAAATCATCCCCAGTTAATGTAACAGATGGCATATCAGCTGCAACTCCCTTAGAGAAAAGCGCTCTTGCACTCTCCTGAGCCTTAACAGCCTCTTCCTCGCCATGAACAAGCTTTGTAAGCTCATAAGCAAGGATTTCTTTTGCCTGATTTAACTGGCTTCCTTCCCAGCTGTCCATCTTGTCAATTTCTTCAAGTGGAAGGAAAGTAAGCATTCTGATACATTTAAGTACATCTGCATCGGCAACATTTCTCCAATACTGGTAGAACTCGAAAGGTGAAGTCTTATTTGGATCAAGCCATACAGCACCCTTTTGTGTCTTACCCATCTTCTTACCCTCTGAATTAAGAAGGAGTGTTATTGTCATTGCATATGCATCCTCCCCAAGCTTTCTTCTGATAAGCTCAGTTCCTCCAAGCATATTACTCCACTGATCATCTCCACCAAACTGCATATTACAGCCATACTTCTGATATAATGCATAGAAATCGTAGCTCTGCATAATCATATAGTTGAATTCAAGGAAGCTGAGTCCCTTCTCCATACGTTGCTTATAGCACTCAGCACGAAGCATATTGTTAACGGAAAAGCATGCTCCAACCTCTCTAAGTACATCTACATAATTAAGGTCAAGCAACCAGTCAGCATTATTAACAAGTAATGCCTTACCCTCTGAAAAATCAATAAATTTACTCATCTGCTCCTTGAAGCAGTCAACATTATGCTGAATTGTTTCCTTTGTCATCATCTGACGCATATCAGTACGTCCTGATGGATCACCAATCATAGCAGTACCACCACCAATTAACGCGATAGGCTTATTACCTGCCATCTGAAGTCTCTTCATAAGACAAAGTGCCATAAAGTGACCAACATGAAGACTGTCTGCTGTCGGATCAAAACCTATATAGAAAACGGCCTTACCATTATTAACTAATTCTCTTATCTCATCCTCGTCTGTAGTCTGAGCAATAAGACCTCTTGCTACAAGTTCTTCATAAATCTGCATCTTCTATTTCCTCCTAGTTAAATAATTCTCAATTCATTCATTGCGAATTCATTCCACAATTGATCAATTCGTAAAAACAGTTTATTATACCATTCATAATAATGCCTTGGCAAGAATAAAGTGTTCTTATACTCTCATGCTATTCTTAAGGCGACGCACTATACCGGCAGCAATCCCAATAAATAGGAATACAAATGGCGTTGTAATTGCCTGATTTATATTAAATGTACCCTGTGCACAATAAGCAAAAACTACTGCTAATACAGCATATAACAAAGGTTCCTTATTACCTAGCTTAACACATGAAATAATAGTACTAACAATTACGCCAAGATATGATACAAGTCCAAATAAACCAAGTGTTACCAGATATTGTAAATATTCATTATGTGCATTGTCATATACCATTCCTGTAATTTCCTGCATTTCCTCAGCATAGCTTCCCATCATAAGCGCAAGTACTGATTCATTGCCATTACCAAACAGCTTTTTTCCTATTGGAAAATCATTATAAATGCTAATAAGACGTTTCCATACAAAGCCTCGATATGTGCCCCAATTATCATCAAATACGAATATTTCCCACTTCTTATTTATTCCAATTAATACCAGCACTATTATAACAATAGAAATTACCAGAGCAGCAAATATCATCTGCACCTTAACTGACGATATAGAAATCCCTTTAGAAGAAAGCAGTTTACATAACACAAACAGCAGTAATACAATTACAAATGCGATAACAACAATACCAATGTGCTCTGACACCCTGTTAAATCCCGATATTTTTATTAGACCACGGCCGCTAATGCTTGAAATAAGTGATATTAATATGTAGCCACCTATACTAATAGCAATACTAAGAAAATATTCCGCCTTTTTATCATTTGCAATTGAAACAAATAATAGCACTATCACTGCTACTCCAATTCCTGCAAATACACTATCGCTTCCTGCTGTAAGAATTGAAGCTCCACCAGCTAGTATAACAGCACCGTATAAAATCTTATTAATAAGCTTCGTCTCAAAAATAAACAAGGCCCAAAATAGCGGAAGGCTAATACAAATAAAGCTTGCATATATGTTTATATTACCAAGGGTTGATATAAACATTCCAATATTCCTCCCACTAAGCCCTTCCTGAAGCTTGAATGGGTCAAGCTCTAAATGCTGCACTATTCCCAATACAAACATTAATAAGGATGCAACAGCAAAGGTTGGCATAATAAAGCTCTTCATATTATTGCCATAGGATAAGCACACATACATAATGAATACAATAATCAAAAACTGCAGACCGCATCTTCTTCCATCAATACCCGAAAATGCACTGCTTTTATTATCTGCCATAATATATGCTAACACTCCTGCTATGAAAAAAAGTGCCATCCATATATCAGTTGACATAATACTTCTATAGCATTTCTTACCATTTTCATTATCTGCCATATATTTAATTATACCGCTACTATATGTAAGAGAATTCAGATACTTAAACAGCACGGCAATTGCAAATACTATACTGTATATTACAACGCCTGTTACAAATAACAGATACTTTGTTTTTGTAATATCAAAGTATCTGTTATGCATAAACAGTGGATAAATCACCAGCAAATAAAGAATAAATGCATTAGTTACCCACATCACTATCTCATCGGTGTATCTTATCCTGTCCTTTTTTCTCTTCTTATCTCTAGCATTATTTGTTAAAGAAGACATATTATTTTACCTTTTCAAAATCAGATGCAGGATGCTTGCATATTGGGCAAATGAAATCCTCCGGCAATTCCTCTCCTACATATTCATATCCACATATTACACAGCGCCAGATTGTCTGACCATCAGGGGCAGTACCTACCTTCTCAGGCTTTGGCTTAATATTTGAAAGATAGTATGAATATGTCACTGATGGTGTATCATCAAGCACATCCATATCTGTTACCTGCGCAATAAATAACAAATGTGTTCCTACATCAACAATTTCCTGAACATATGCTGAGATGAAACCATTAGTCCCCTCAGTAATGTAATACAGACCATTTGCACCTCTCTTCATTGAAGAAAAGCCCTCAAACTTATTAACATCTCTTCCTGACTGGAAACCAAATCTCTTAAATAATGAGAAATCAGCCTTCTCTGACAGAATTGAAACAGTAAGCTTTCTGGTGTTCTTAATCATCTCACAGGTAAGATTGTTCTTATTAACTGCAACACTAATCATCTGTGGATCTGATGTCAGCTGAATTGCAGTATTTACAATACAACCATTATCCTTCTCACCGTCCTTTGCTGTAAGGACAAATAATCCATAGCTAAGCTTATGCATTGTTTTGTTGTTCATAATATAATACCTCCCATAAATATACTATAATAATGGTGAAAGTAATCTTAGAATCGCATCTAAAAATGTAATTCTGGATAAATTATTTTTGCACCAATTAGCATCTATCTCTTCCGACTCGTTAAATGTATTCAACATATCCTTCTTTATGTCAGATATACAACTTGTCTTATATAATAGTGTACCACATTCGAAGTGATGATAAAAGCTTCTATTGTCCATATTTATTGAACCGATTGAAGCAACCTTATCATCTGCAATCAGACACTTTGAATGAATAAAGCCCGGCGTATACTGATATATCTTTACACCTGCCGCTAACAATTCCCTGTAACTGGTTGTAGTAAGTCTGAAAATCGACTTCTTATCAGGAATTGCAGGAGTCACAATCCTTATATCCACACCACGCTTTGCTGTAAGCTTCATTGCTGACATTAGCTCATTTGTTACAATAAGATATGGTGTAAATATATAGATGTAATTCCTTGCATCATTTATCATCTGAATATAGATATTCTCTCCAACAACCTCCTTACTAAGAGGACTTGTTCTATATGGCTGAACATATCCATTTAATATTCTCTTACATGAAGTATCAAACTCCATATCAGGCTTATAATTATTATAGCTTCCCTCAACATACCGTACTGAATTCCACATCTGAAGGAACATTACAGTAAAGCTCCATGCACCATCACCATATAGTCTAACTCCGGCATCCTTCCATATACCATGTATTGTAATCTTATTTATATATTCATCAGCAATATTAAAGCCTCCGGTATAAGCAATTTTTCCGTCAATTACCATTATCTTTCGATGGTCTCTGTTATTAAATATAGTAGCTAAAAATGGTACCACCTGATTAAAGGCTATACACTTAATGCCATATCCTTCAAGCTCCTTCCAATAATACTTACTTACATTGAAAATAGAACCTATGTCGTCATACATTACGCGTACATCTAAGCCCTCTTGTGCCTTTTCCTTTAGAATATCAAGAATAGAATCCCACATTATGCCATGATCTATAATAAAATATTCAAGAAAAATATATTTCTTCGCCGTTTTCAAATCACTAATCATGTCCGGCCAGGCATCATCCGCCATTGCATAATATTTTACATCTGTATTCTTATATATTGGACCTCTGCCATAGTTTTCAACATATTTTGATAATCTATATGAATCATCTGAAGATAATTCTTCACTACTACATACGTTGTCACCATAAACATTTTCATATATTTCCTGCTCTCTTACACGAAGCTGGTTTCTCTTTAGCTTCTTCGGAATAAGAACATGTCCATATAATATATAGAGCAGTCCGCCAAGGATAGGAAATACCAGTATCGGAACTATCCAGGCAAGCTTAATGTCAGGATTTGTGTCCTTAGTAATTAAATGTATCACTACAAGAAAGCTAATCACAGCTAATATTGCAGACACATATATATAATAATACTGAAGACTGATTATTCCGCCTAGAACTACTGCAAGCTGGAGTGCTACAATAAAACACGTCATAACCATTCTGCTAAATATTCTGTTTAGTATTCTTTTCATATGTTCACCTTACATAATTCATTCAAAATGATGGCAATTCATACTATATATATTATATTTTTTCACTAAAATATCTCCTGTATGTTCCTGTTAATATAGTATTCTATCCAGCTTGCAGAATTAAAAAACCTCTTTTGCAGTATTATTTACAAAAGAGGTTCAAATAATATTCTACATACTATAATTCACTATCTGAGTCCATATCTGAATCCAAATCTGGGTCCATATCTGAATCACTTTCAATATCTACATCGCTATCTGATTCATCATCAATGATAATAGTATCACTTCCATCTGAATCCTCGCCACCAAAGCCATAATCCTCTGTAACAAGAACATCCTTCAAATTAATTAGCTCACCTGTTACTGCATCAAGTAAGATAAGCTGGATTGGATACTCTGTATCAAGCTTACCTTCAGTTTCCTCACATTCAGCAAATATCCATACAGGAATATATTTATACTTATCACCATCAGATACTCTGTAGTAGGTAAGTCTTACATCATTAAATGTTACACTATCATAGCTTGTTGCATTCTCTGAATAAAAATCAGATGTTGCAGTTTCAAGAGATTCCAAAACCTTTTCCCATGACAATAATTCAACCTTTTCATCCTTATCACCTGTTGGTTTAAGGAAATCATAGCATGACATTTCAAATATGCCGTTATTATCAATTGTTATTCTATATGTTTCATATACTGAATCATAGAATACATCTTCATCCCATAAATAATCAAGCATATATGTAGTGCCTGTATATGGAGATACACCTTCTACTGCACGTGCAAATGTAATAACATATCCATCAGTCTCCATACCTAAGATATTGTATGAGCTGTCATTATATTCCCAAATCAAATCTGATACATTTGTATTTACTTCATTATCAATTCCACAGCTATTCAAAAATGATTCAGCCATCTCAACAGCTTCTTCTGAAGAAATGCTACACATATTACCTGTTTCTTCTGTGCTCTCTTCATCTGCGTATTCTCCATCATAATAATATGCTGTTGAAGCACCCTCATATGGGCGATAGTTTATTGTAGCTGATGAAGGATAAAGAGATAAATCAAAGTAGCTTCCGATTCCATCAGCTGAATTCATAAATGAAAGCATGAATTCGTTATTACCAATATAACCAATATAATCGTCAGCGCTATAATCTCCTGCTCCATCACGAGTCTCAGCAGCAGTCTCAAGCTGCTCATTAAGGCTTGTTATATAATCATTATACCATTCAACTGATTCATTATCGCCTTCCTTGGTTGCTTCCTCAATAAGCTTGTTATATAATTCGATCTCAGCCTCAATATCTCCCTTATATGGCTTATCCCAGTCATATACATATATACCTGCATCCTTATCAAATACAGTTTCGGCTATTCTCTTCTTATATTCATTATCCATATTAGTTGTCTCATAATAAACAACTGACATGCTATCTGCATTAGGTACTATAATATCATCATCATCAATCTTGATACTGCTAAGTCCTGACTTACCTACTGCTATCTCACCTTCATATGATTCAGGAATTCCAAGTCTTGATGCAAGGCTTCCGTCCTTGTTACCACCACCGGAACCATCCCCATCAATATAATCAACCTTTTTCTTGCCACATCCTGTCAATACTGTAGCGGCAACAAGCGTAGATACAACAACTAATGCTACAACTCTTTTTAAACTATATTTTTTCATTGCATGCTCCTTATTTGTATTAGCCTATTATTATTATTCTTAGCGAACATTATATTACACTTTTTTCAATGTGGCAAGTATGTCCAAACGCGTTCACATTTTTTTCAGATTTTTATATTTTCCTTAAGAAATGCTCTCTGTTTGGGTATACTTCCCTAAATGCTCCAAGTGCAGCCCTTTGCAAGATTTCAAATTCCTTATCCATCTTAAGCATATGAGGAGTGTCAAAAGCAATAACGCTAATTTGTTCAGCAAGCTTCTTAGCAACACTGTCATCTGAAAGCTGACCCATACCAAATAGCACCGAGGTAAAACCTCTTCCTTTCGCACTAACATCTATATATTTCAAAAATGCATTTTTAATTTCCTTCTGTATTATTTCCTTTTGCATGTCGCTTTTTTTATCAATATCAAAAAGACATAGGCTATGTATTATTTCAACTGCCTGTTTTTTCTTTTTACCTCCAAGGTCTACAGAACCGCTTTCATATAAGAATTTGAGATCCATTAATGCCTTTACAAAATTATCATATCGCGGCTTATTCTTTCCATATCTCATTACCCATAGTTTTTTCATGAAATCAACATCTTCACCACAAGAATCATCAATATCGTCAAATAATATTTTCTTTCTTTTTTCTGCATCAACCTCTAAATAGAAGGCTTCCTCTGCTTCTTTCATCTTATCATCCAACATAATTATTACTC
>JAEDHX010000033.1 GCA_016296785.1 Coprococcus sp.
GATGAATCTTTGTTCCGCGCTGTCTGTATAAAATATTACCAGCCTTTACGAACTGACCATCAGCTCTCTTGGCACCTAATCTCTTAGATTCGGAATCTCTACCATTCTTAGTAGAACCTACACCTTTCTTATGAGCGAAAAACTGAAGCTCCATTCTCATCATTTCAATTACACCTCCTTAAAGGTTAAACAAATATAGTCACCGTAAGACTTCTCAATATCAGATAAGCCAAGCACAAATACCTTAAGTATTAGCTCCATGTCATGACTAAGCTCATTACTATTAGCAATCAGTCTGATAAATCCATCATCCTGATTCTCATCAAAGCTATAATCATCCTCACAAAGCTCTTCAATAGAATTAACTACAGTAATTGTAAGTGCAGAAACTGCACTACATACAATATCCATTCCGGAATCTGCATATCCGGCATGTCCTAATAATTCAAAGCCTACATATTCTAATTTACTGTTTTTAAATATTGTTACATTAATCATAATACGAATTAAGCGTTAATCTTTTTAATCTCAACCTTTGTATATGACTGTCTGTGACCGTTCTTCTTGTGATAGCCAGTCTTTCTCTTGTACTTATATACAATAATCTTCTTTGACTTGCCTTCACCAACAACTGAAGCTGTAACTGTTGCATTAGCAACCTTGTCACCAACTAAAACGTCTGAATCAGTACTTACTAAGATAACATCATCAAAAGTAACTTCGCTTCCTGCTTCTGCATTGAGCTTCTCAACCTTGATTATGTCTCCTTCAGCTACCTTGTACTGCTTACCGCCTGTTGCTATAATTGCGTACATAGGTTCATTCCTCCTTAATCAAACTCGCCAGTTATGGTGGTGCAAATAAGCACACTTATACCTCACTGTGCGGCATACTCATATAATTTAACACTATATTTTGTATTTGTCAAACATTTTCTAATATTTATGTTAATATTTATATTAATTATTTATATGAAATATTTATTTCTCGTTCATCCATTCTTCTACTACAGATGCATCCGATTTGTAAGGAACATATTGGCCTCTGATACGCTGGCTATTATCTATTCCTTTACCATAAATAATAACAGCTTCTCCTTCACGTGCGCTGTTAAGTGCACTGATAACAGCCTCTTCTCTATCCTCTATCTCAATACAAGGTCTTTCAATATATTCTTTAATTTCATTATTAATTAATTCAACATCCTCAAATCCGGGATCATCAGCAGTAAGATAAACCAAATCAGAGTATTTATCGGCTAGAATTCCTAAATCCTTTCTTCTAAATGCAGAACGTTCTCCCGCACAACCAAATACTGAAATTATCCTTTTGGGATTAAATTGATTGCGTACAGTTTCATAAAGATTTTGAACACTAATTTTATTGTGTGCATAATCAACTATTATATCAATTCCATTATGATTGTATAGCATCATGCGTCCCGGAATAAATATATTCTTTACAGCATTCTCAATAATTGTCGGACTAATATTCATATTAAGTGCAGCTATTGCAGCAGCAGACACATTATCTATATTAAAATCACCAATAAGATTTGTATTAATATGAAGTATATTATTATTATATGATAATGTAAATGATGTACCATTTGTATTCATATTAACATCTGAAATAATGGCCTTTTTATATCCGGCATATAAATCATTTGTTCCTCTGCTAATAATTATTACATCTTTGTCAGGAATGCCGGCAATAATTTCATTAAGCTTATTTGTTTTTTCACAAATTATTACTGTGTCACAGTTTTTCAAGAAATCAATCTTACAATTAAGGTATTCTTCCATATTAGCGTGTTCATTTGCTCCAATATGGTCTCTGTCAATGTTAAGAAATATTCCTATATTAAACCTTTGTGAATATAGTCTATCATATTTCATAGCCTGAGAAGATACTTCCATAACTACATTATTGCAACCATTTTCCTTTGCTTCTTTATAATACCTTTGAACATCAATTGATTCCGGTGTAGTTAGATGTGTTACATAGAATTGCTTACATGTATCAACTCCTACAGTAGAAAACAATGCAGTATTTTTTTCTCTTTCTGTATCAAAAATGCTCTTAAGTATATATGCAGTTGAGGTCTTGCCCTTAGTTCCGGTGATTCCTATCAGATTCATATCATCACCGGCGCAATCATAATACCATCTAGATATTATTGATAACGCTTTTCTAACATCAAATACTGAAATACATGGTATATCATTTGTATAAATCTCTTCAGAAACATAAGCGATTGCACCTTTATTTATCGCTTCATTTAAGTATTCTATTTTAAAGGTATTTCCCTTGCAAATGTACAACGTTCCAGGACATACATCTCTAGAATCAGTAGTGATACGATCTATAGTAAGTCCCTTTGATGTACCTGATACAGCTTTTACAAGGTTATAACTGTTAAGTAGATTAATTAATTGATCAATATGCTTCTTCATAATTTCATCTCCATGTATACTTTTTTAAGTAATTCAATAGTTTCTATTGAATTAATATCTATTGAATTATTGCTATGGTAATATAATAAAGTATCTTTGTATCATTATAGCATCAAAAATACATCAAAATTATATAATAATATAATAATATAGTTTAAATTTTATTAATATTTGCTTAATATTTCATGATTAGGTCTTCTAATCTTCTTTCGCGTCAGTTCTACGATGCCAAGCTTCGTAATATCAACAAATTTAGCCGGAACGAAGTCTTTAGCTAATTCTTTTATAAGTATATCCCTTATCAGGTCAACATTTGCAGGATTCTTCATATTAATAAAATCAATCATGATTATACCGGATAGATTTCTTAGTCTTAGCTGTCTGCAGGTCTCTATGGCTGCTTCAGTATTCACATTTAATAAATGATTTTCCATTTCTTTGTTTTTGATAGCTTTACCTGTATTTACATCAACTACAACCATCGCTTCAGTTTGCTGAATAACTAAATATGCACCTGACTTAAGCCATACCTTTTCCTTATATATATTAATAAGCTCAGAGTTTAAGTCGTAAGCTGATATTAGAGAACGAAGCTTGTCATCATATAATGTCAGATTTATATTGCTGTCTGAATCTGCATTTTTAATGAATTCCGAAAAATCATTGTATATTGTCTCATCATCAGTAATTATCTCGCTAATTTGTGTTCTGCTTTTTAAAAGAAGACTATCTAAGTATGCAGGTCTTCTTTTATATAAACATGAAAAGCATGTGCGGGTATTTGCCTTTTCTAATATAGTACTTAGCTTATCTGATAAATATTTAATCTCTTTAGCTATAGTATCATTATCACTTTCCTGGCAAATGGTTCTAATTATGCAACCCATGTTATCGGGCAATATAGATGCTGCAAGCTTCTTTAATTCATTTCTTCTTGAGGATGATGTTATTTTACTTGAAATACCTATCTGACCTGTAAGATTTAATATGCAATATTCTCCTCTAAGCAATAGCTCTGATGAGGCAACAGGATTCTTGGTTTTTACAGCATCTCTGCTTATTTGTATTAGTAATTCGTCTCCTACATTAATAGTTGAATTCTTCTTTTTATTTAAGAATATATGTTTATTATCAGTAATACTATAATAACAAGGCTTATCACCACCGTAATCAATAAAGCAGGCATTAATATTATTAACTATGCTACTTACCTTGCCAATATATATACTCTCAAGAACAGAATCATTTTCATCAAGTATCAGTTCCATAAGCCTGTTATTCTCATAGAATGCCTGTAATATGCAGTTGTTATATCTTGTTACTACTAGTTTATTCATCTTATTCCTCAATAACTAAAATCTTTTACCTGCTTCATATAATGGTATTAGCGAGCCATCTTCATTACTCATATATGTTTCAATACGATGTATTCTATAATCAAATATGTTATAAGTAACGTCTAAATATCTGCACAACGCCATAAGTACCAGCTCGGGCTTTAAATTATATATGCTTCCGGTTGATAATAGCATGTATAATTTATTATTTCTTGCTTCAAGCTTTAGGATACCGGGCTTAATATCTTCTTCTTTCTCATTTTTTTTAGTTTTCTTTGTAATTATTATTTCATCCTGATTAATAAAACTATCAATTTTCTCCGATAGATTATTTGCTAAAGCAAAATAATCAGAAATTTCACTTTCGTTGTTTTTTGTTTCAATAATATAATCTGAGGCAGCTACTACAGACATAGAATTCTTTGCGCTATCTGGTAATAAAACACATTCTGATACCCTGATTTCATCAACACCAACTTCATTTAATCTGTTAATCATATCCTCTGATGTAGTAATTTCATCAAATTCACCATCAAAGTATTCTCCATCAGAAGTAATACCCATTGCAAGAGGCGCAGCAAAAGATATTATCTGATGTGGTGAATATCCCTTTGAATAGCTAACTTTAAGCTTTGCGCGTCTAATTGCTTTTTGGAAATATCTCATAACATCAAGGTGCCCGATAAATCTAAGATTACCTAATTTGGAATATTTAATTCTTAGCTTCAAAGCATACACCTCCTTTGAATTTAGCTGCACCGCAGGCTGAGCATTTTTGCCTGCAGTTTGGAGTTGTCTGTTCTTGCTTAGCAAGTTCCCATTCTCTAACAAGAAAGCTCTTTGAAACACCAATATCAATGAAATCCCATGGCAGAATTTCGTCAGTAGAACGTTCTCTGTAAGTATAGAAGCCAACATCGATATTATGCTTATTTAGTGCATTATCCCAGTTTTCTTTATTGAAATACTCAGTCCAGGCATCAAATATCTGACCACTGCTGTAAACATCATAAATAACATCACAAAGCTTTCTGTCTCCTCTGGCAAGAAGACCTTCGAGTATTGTAATATCAGCCTCATGATATTGGAATTTTAGACTTTTATGGTTCTTCTCTTCTCTGAATTTGTCCTTAACATGATATGCTCTTTTAACAAATTCTTCAGGCTCTATCATTGGTGCCCATTGGAAAGGTGTAAATGGCTTTGGAACAAAATAAGATGCTGATGCAGTAACCATTACTCTTCCCTCTCTTTGCTCTTTTGGAATATTATCAAAATATAGCTCTGTTATCTCTTCGGACAAATCAGCTATTCCCTCAATATCCTCATATGTCTCTGTAGGAAGTCCCATCATAAAATATAGCTTTACCTTATTCCATCCGCCCTTAAATGCCTGCAAGGAACCATTTAATATATCTTCCTTTGTTAAGCCTTTGTTTATTACATTTCTAAGTCTCTGTGTACCGGCTTCCGGTGCAAATGTTAATGAATTCTTCTTAACATCCTGAATCTTGCTCATTACATCAAGTGAAAATGCATCTATTCTAAGTGATGGAAGTGAAATGTTTACATGTTCACTATTCATTTTCTCAATAAGACAATCTGTCAGCTCGGCTAAGTCTCCATAATCACTTGAGCTAAGAGAGCTAAAAGTTATTTCCTCCTGACCTGAATTATCAAGCATGTTTTGAGCGTATTGCTTTAGTAAATTCACATCCTTTGGTCTGGTTGGTCTATATATCATTCCCGCCTGACAAAAACGACATCCACGAATACAGCCACGCATTATTTCAAGAACAACTCTGTCCTGAGTGACCTTCATAAATGGAACAATTGGTTTTTCAGGATATGTAACCTGTGACATATTCCTTACTACCTGCTTTACGATTCTATCAGGAACATTGCTGTATTTTGGACCAAAATCAGCTATTGTACCATCATTATTATAGCAGACGTCATATAGACAAGGCACATACAGGCCAGGGATATTTGAAGCCTTTATTAGAAAGTCGCGTCTTTTCATATCGCTATTCTTATATTCTTTATATAAGTCTAATAGCTGATCATATACTGTTTCACCTTCGCCTATATAAAAAATATCAAAGAAATCAGCAATAGGCTCAGGATTATAGGCGCACGGACCTCCTCCTATAATAATCGGATCTCCCTTTTTTCTATTCTCAGATTTTATAGGAATTTGTGATAAATCAAGAATCTGAAGTATGTTTGTATAACACATTTCATATTGTAATGTTATTCCAAGAAAATCAAAATCTTTTATATTATCCTGAGATTCCAAAGCGAATAGAGGTATATTATTCTCTCTCATAACTAAATCTAAATCAGGCCAAGGTGAATAAACACGTTCACACCAGGTATCCTCACGTTTATTAAACATGTCGTATAAAATCTGAATACCAAGATGTGACATACCAATCTCATATACATCAGGAAAACACATACAAAAACGAATATCTATTTCATCCTTGTCCTTCATTACACTATTATATTCACCGCCAATATATCTTGCCGGTTTTTCAATACTCATTAATATTTCATCTGACAATGCTAGCTTTCTCATTTATAATATATCCTTTACCATAAATACGGCAGACCAATTCTATTTAAAGAATAAGTTTGCCGTATTCATTATTATTGTTAATTTTTGAAGCTATGTATAGGGGCAGGAATTCTTCCGCCTCTATTTATAAATCTATCACAACCGAAGTTATTTACAGGCATAATCGGTGCATAACCAAGCAATCCTCCAAATTCAGCCTGTTCTCCTACTCCCTTACCAATAACAGGTATCAGTCTGACAGCAGTTGTTTTCTGGTTAATCATACCAAGAGCCATCTCATCGGCAATAATACCTGATATAGTTGAAGCCTTTGTATCTCCTGGGATAGCTATCATATCGAGGCCGACAGAGCATACACATGTCATTGCTTCAAGCTTCTCAAGTGTAAGTGCCCCGGCTGATACTGCATCTATCATTCTCTGATCCTCAGATACAGGAATAAATGCACCGGATAGTCCTCCAACATATGAAGAAGCCATTACACCGCCTTTTTTTACCTGATCATTGAGCAATGCTAATGCAGCAGTTGTACCAGGTGCACCTGCATATTCAAGACCAATTTCTTCAAGTATTTCTCCTACACTATCTCCTACTGCAGGAGTAGGTGCAAGTGAAAGGTCAACAATACCAAATGGAACATTGAGTCTCGCGGATGCTTCCTTAGCAACAAGCTGTCCGACACGAGTAACCTTAAATGCTGTTTTCTTTATTGTTTCGCATAACACCTCAAAATCAGCACCTCTAACTTCCTCGAGTGCTTTCTTAACAACACCAGGTCCGCTGACACCAACATTTATAATACAATCTGCCTCAGTTACGCCGTGGAAGGCACCTGCCATAAAAGGATTATCATCAGGAGCATTACAGAATACAACAAACTTACAACAGCCTAGCGAATCCATATCCTTTGTCAGCTCAGCAGTTTCTAATATCTTCTCACCTATCAGCTTTACAGCATCCATATTAATTCCTGTCTTTGTAGAGCCAACATTTACCGAGCTACACACCTTGCTTGTTGTAGCAAGAGCCTCAGGAATTGAACGAATAAGAAGCTCATCAGCTTTTGTCATTCCTTTACTAACAAGAGCAGAATAGCCACCAATGAAATTTACTCCTACAGTCTTAGCAGCTTCATCAAGTGCTTTAGCAATCTTAACAAAATCATCTGTTGAATTACAAACTGAACCACCAACAAGCGAAATTGGTGTGATTGATATTCTCTTGTTTACAATAGGAATACCATATTTTTTTGAAATATCATTACCTGTTTTTACAAGGTCTTTCGCATATGTTGTAATCTTTGTATATATTTTACTGCAGGTTTCATCTACATCCTTTCCAACGCAGTCAAGAAGGCTTATACCCATAGTAATTGTTCTGACATCAAGGTTCATTTTTGATATCATTGCATTAGTTTCTAATACTTCATCTATACTTATCATGAATTATCCTCTTTTCCGTACTACTAACTATGTACTATGTATTACTAGTATTATGCTTATTAAATTCTGTGCATCATTTCAAATATCTTCTCGTGCTGTACCTTAATCTGAACACCTATTTCATCACCAATTTGACCAAGCTCAGATGCTACAAGATCAGTTGATTTAGAAGATTTCTCAATATCAACAACCATCATCATATTGAAATATCCACCAACTATAGTCTGTGCAATATCAAGTATATTAATATCATTATTAGCAAGGTACACACATACCTTTGCAATGATTCCGACTCTATCCTTACCTACAACAGTTACAATTCTCTTTTTCATTATTTAATCCTCCTGTTTCGCAGTCATATATATTAGTCGACTGACTGATTAATATTGATTATATAGAACACTATCGTGTTCAAAATTAAAGGTATACCACTTTATACTTCAATAGCCATACCGGGTATATCTCTTTTAGCAACACAAAGTCCAAACTCACGGACATCATTAGTAAACTCATTATCACTAAGCTCAAGCTTTACTGTTTCATAAGCTAACTCTTCAAAGTTATTTTCCTTGCTTAAATGACCAAGCAGAATACCTTTTATGTGATTATTAAGCAATGTTTTAATTAGCTGTCCAGATCTTTCATTCGACAGATGACCATAATTACCTAATATTCGTTGTTTTAGATAGTATGGATATGGCCCGGCCTGTAACATTCTGATGTCATGATTTGCTTCTATTACCATAATATCGGAATCCTTAAGCTTATCAACAATGTAATCATCATAATTACCAAGATCTGTTGCAATTGAAATCTTTTTATTGCCGTCAAACATACTATAGCATACAGGATCAGCGGCGTCATGCCATATTGATGTTGGATCTATTGTTATATCATTTATCATGAATTTATTATCCGGTTCAATTCTGACAAACAAATCATTTGGGATGTCTCCTAATGATTTCATATGCTTTATTTCGAAAATTGTATCATCAGTAGCATAAATTGGTATGTTATATTTTCTTGCAAGTACACCAATACCCTTTACATGGTCAATATGTTCATGTGTAATTAGTACACCGGATAATTCATTACCCTTAATTCCAATTTGATTTAGACCACATTCAATTTTCTTTCCACTTATACCGGCATCAACTAGTATGTGTGTATTATCATTTCCTACATAGTAGCAATTACCACTGCTACCACTAGATATACTAAGTAGCTTCATTACAAATATCCTTACTGTATAATAAATATATATAAGATTATTCCGGAAAAGTCATCTGACTTATATATTCCTTGTTAAATAATTCGTTATCACCCATATTAATTGTGACAACTCTATCGATAAAATAATTTAATGCATCAAGCTTATGTTTGTCAATAAGACAATTTCTAGCACCTAATAAGGATGTATTTCCCGTGACAGTAATCTTATTACGAAATGCCTCAGGAAACATTCCAAGATATATAGCGTTATCAATATTAAGATGAAAACCAAAGCCACCTGAAATATAGACATTACTGATATCCTCATATGTAATGTTACATTCATTGATTAGTGTTGTAATACCGGCGCCAATAGCAGCCTTTGCAAGAAGGAAACTATGAATAAGCTCCATATCAACAACCATATCAGGGCCTGCCTTATATCCATTTGCAAAATATCGCTCAGATAATAAACCATCACGATTTATGATATGTCTCTTTCGTAATATTGCAATCATATCAAATAAGCTTGCACCATTCATGCTTCCACTTCTAAAACACCCTTCAAATGCCGGGCCGCAGGCACATGATGTAGCATAGGCACGTTTATTGTTTGCCAGTATAATCTCGCCATTTGTGCCTAAATCAATTAGTAATTTGTAGTTTTCTCCCTCGCCTACACCTGTGATATATGCCCCAACAGCGGCATCAGCGCCAACAAATGCACTTATGTTAGGAAGACAAATAATATGTGTATCAGATAATAGTGATATATCAAAATCATTAATATCTGAAAATAGTTCCTCTCCGGAAAATATATGTTCAGCTCTGTTTTTAATAATAAAAGGATAAGCCGAAAGATTTGATAGTGTATAATTTTCAATAATAGACAGCATTGTAGTATTACCGGCAATAACAATATTGTTTGGAATAATACCATTCTTGCTAATCATATCATGTATGCCATCTAAAAGACATTTTAGAATAAGCATGCGAAGCCTATTAAAGCCATTATCATATGAAATACTATATGATATTCGAGAAATAACATCAGCACCATATGATATTTGAGGATTTAACACATTATATCTGTCAATTACAATATCTTTATTAATATCTATTAATTCCATAGCTATTGTTGTTGTTCCGACATCAATTGCTATACCATACAATTGATTTCTGAAATTAATATCAGAATTAGTAAATGAGCTTTTATTTGCAGCAACAATGCTATCTGCATATGAATTAAGTATATCTGTTTTTTGTTTATTAATCTTGATATTCATATCATGACTTATTGTATAATTACAGCTCTTGATATATGACTCTGAATCCATATCATATACCATACAGGCATTACAGCGTCCCATTCTATTACAGTTACCAATAAACGTATAGCCGTTACAGTTAAGGACATCAAATAAATTATCTCCTATTTCGCAATATACAGTTTTGTCATTAATATGAAGTGTAATCATTAATTATATATACCCTTTGTCATAGTCTCTTTTGGACTGTAGCCCTTTTCTGCTAATGTATTGATAATTAGCTGTTTATGCTCAGGACCAAATGCTTCCATAGTAATTACAAGCTCCACTGCAGAATTTCTATTAATAGAAACAAACTGGTTATGCTCAAGCTTAATAATATTTCCCTGAAGATCAGCAATTATCTTAGAAATATTCATAAGTGCACCCGGTTTGTCAGGAAGCAGAGTTGACACTGTAAATATTCTGCTTCTGGCAATAAGTCCATGCTGTACAACAGATGCAAATGTAATCATATCCATATTACCGCCTGATAATATACTTACAACCTTTGCACCTTTAACATCTAAATGCTTAAGTGCCGCAACTGTAAGAAGTCCCGAATTCTCAACAAGCATTTTATGGTTTTCAAGCATATCAAGAAATGAAACAATAAGCTCGCTGTCATCAATAGTAATTATTCCATCAAGATTTTTCTGGATATAAGGGAAAATCTTAGAACCGGGAGTTTTTACTGCTGTACCATCAGCTATAGTATCAACTACAGGAAGTGTTGTAACTTTCTTATTCTTTAATGATACCTGCATACAATTAGCACCTGCCGGTTCAACACCTATAACCTTAATATTAGGATTCATCATCTTAGCGAGTGTTGAAACACCTGTTGCAAGTCCGCCACCACCAATTGGAACAAGAATATAATCGACAAATGGAAGCTCTTTAATTATTTCCATTGCAACAGAGCTCTGACCTGTAGCAACATCTAAATCATCAAATGGATGGATAAAGGTATAGCCCTTATCCTCTGCAAGCTCTAAGGCATATGCACACGATTCATCATATACATCTCCGTATAATATAACCTCAGCACCATATGATTTTGTTCTATTAACTTTAATTAGCGGTGTTGAGGAAGGCATCACAATTGTTGCCTTAACTCCATATGCTTTTGCTGCATATGCAACACCCTGAGCATGGTTTCCTGCTGATGCAGTAATTAATCCTCTTTGTCTTTCTTCATCACTAAGCGTACTAATTTTATAATAAGCACCTCTAATTTTATAAGCACCGGTAAGCTGAAGATTTTCCGGCTTGAAGAACACCTTATTGCCTGTTAAATTGCTGAAATATTCACTTTCAATAAGCTTAGTAGGTAATACTACCTTACTAATAATATCATAAGCTTCTTCAAATTTCTTTAGAGTTAATTCTTCTGTCATTATTACATGTCTCCTTTATAATCATCAAGTAGCATATCAATCTCAGTTCTATCCTCATCAAAATCTGCAAATAATGCATTTACATATGCAGATGGATCGAATCTCTGAAGATCATTAATCTTCTCTCCAATACCAATAAACTTAACAGGGACATTAAGCTCTGCCTGAATTGCAATTGCAATACCACCTTTAGCCGTGCCATCAAGCTTTGTAATAACTATTCCGTCAATATCTGTTACATTACTAAACTGTCTTGCCTGTTCAAGCGCATTCTGACCTGTTGTACCATCAAGAACAATGAGCGATTCTACATTAGCGTCAGGATAATCTCTTGTAATAATTCTTCTCATCTTAGCAAGCTCATCCATAAGATTCTTTTTATTATGAAGTCTTCCTGCTGTATCAACAAGCAAAATATCTGTATTACGTGCTTTCGCAGCAGCAACAGCATCATATACAACTGCAGCAGGATCAGCACCCTCATTATGTGATATTAAATCTACCTGTGCTCTGTCAGCCCATGTCTTAAGCTGGTCTATTGCGGCTGCTCTGAAGGTATCTGCGGCTGCAATAAGAACCTTTTTGCCTGCATTTCTATATTGTGCAGCAAGCTTTCCAATAGTTGTTGTCTTACCAACACCATTTACACCTATTACAAGAACTACTGTTTTCTTATTCTCAAAATCATAAGCTGAATCATCGACCATCATCTGATCTCTGATAATATTTATGATAAGCTCCTTGCATGCTAAAGGCTCCTTAATATGAGCTTCTTTAACCTTCTTTTTAAGGTTATCAATTACATTTTCAGTAGTTTCATAGCCCATATCAGCCATAATAAATGTTTCTTCAAGTTCTTCATAGAAATCATCATCAATATGTGAAGCACCAAATACAGAAGCAAAGCTGTCTACAATGCTATTTCTGGTTTTACTAAGCCCTTCCTTAAGTCTTTTGAAAAACCCCTTTTTTTCCTTTTCATCAGCCATTAACTATTCCTCCATCATAATAATATTGCAGTACTATTTGTCTAAATCATTTTCAATAAGGTTTACAGATACAAGAGTTGATACGCCCTTCTCCTGCATTGTAATACCATAAAGAATATCTGCAGCTTCCATTGTTCCTTTTCTATGTGAAATAACAATAAACTGTGTATCCTTGGTAAGTCTGTCAAGATATTTGGCAAATCTTCTTACATTTGAATCATCAAGTGCCGCCTCAATCTCATCAAGAAGACAGAATGGTGATGGCTTGAGGCTCTGGATTGCAAATAATAATGAAATCGCCGTAAGTGATTTCTCACCACCGGAAAGCTGCATCATATTCTGAAGCTTCTTTCCAGGTGGTTGTGCAATTATTCTGATACCTGTCTCAAGAATATTATCACCATCAACAAGCTCTAATGCACCTCTTCCGCCTCCAAAAAGCTCTTTAAACACCTTATCGAACATAAATTGTATCTCTTTGAATTTCTCAGCAAATTGCTGTTGCATTGATTTTTCTAACTCAGATATAACACCAAGCAGATTTGTCTCTGCCTGAACAATATCATCATGCTGTGCCTTAAGAAATTCATATCTTTCAGATACTGCCTTATAATCCTCTATAGCATTAACATTTACATCACCAAGAGACTTAATCTTTGCCTTAACAGCTGTTATTTCCTTCTTTAATGATGAAAGCTCAATAAGTGCATCATCCTTTAACTCTAATGCCGAAGAATATGTAAGCTCATATTCCTCCCACATATAGTTATTAAGCTCATCAGACTTTTCAGTATTCTTCTCAATCGCAGTGTTGAGCTTATATGAAGCCTTTTCAAGTCCGGCTATCTTATTTGAGAGTTCATCACGTTTAACAAAGAACTCCTTGTGATTCTTGTTCAACTCTTCACGTTTGTCTGTAAATAATGAAAGCTTATCTTCAATATCAATTAACTGCTTTTTACCATTTGCAATGTTGTCCTCAATATCCTTGATTTGCTTTTCATATCTGTTGATTTCATCTACTGACTCCTTGATTTTCTCAACATATTGATTCTTTTCCTGAATAAGCTGCTCCTCGTCTAGTTTAATTCTCTTTATATTCTCAAGAACAAAGTCTTCTTTTTGCTTAATTGTATTATAATCAATAAGCAAAGTTGATACTGCTTCATTAGATGAATTAAGCTTAATACGCTCATCCTCTACAATCTTTTCAAGCTCATCGATTCTTATTTCGCATTGATTCTTTCGTTCTTCATGCTTTTTATTATTAGCAGCAAGATTATTCTTGTTATTATTTATCTCATTAATCTGATTATTGAGCTCATTCACTTCTTTTTCAATGGATGCAAATGCATTTGCCGACTCAGTAATCTTGCTATTAACCTGAGAAATGCTCATATTAAGAGTATTTCTCTTAATATATGCCTCCTGCAAAGCGGAATTCTTCTCATCAATGATTAATCGAAGCTGGTCTCTGTCTGCCTTCAGCTCCTCATCAAGCTTTGCTGCTTTGTCTGCCGTAGCAGATAATTCCTTTATCTTCTCCTTTAATTCATCAAGCTCTCTTTTTCTGCCAAGAAGATTACTTGAATTACGGAAAGCACCTCCGGTCATTGAACCACCCGGATTAATAAGCTCTCCTTCAATAGTAACAAGTCTTAATGATTGATTATATTTTCTGGCAACTACCAGCGCATTATCAATATTATCAACAACAACTATTCTACCTAAAAGATTTCTTACAAGTGCATCATACTTTCTATCTGCATTTACAAGCTCAGATGCTAAACCAACAACACCGTTTTCCTTTAATACATCATTTTTAATCTGACCTCTGTCAGTGATTGTATTAAGCGGAAGGAAGGTTGCTCTTCCGAATCTATTTGATTTCAGATAGTTAATCATTTTTTTAGCTGTAGTATCATCAGTTGTTACAATATTCTGAATGCTTCCGCCAAGCGCAGTTTCAACAGCGATTTCATATTCTTTATTAACATCAATAATATCAGCTACAACACCAATTATTCCGGGATTAGAATCCTTCTGCTCCATTACTTTTCGAATACTATTACCATACCCATCATATCTTTCTGTAATGTTTCTCAAGGCTTCCATCTTAGAACGTGTTCCTGAAAGCTGCTCATTAGTGTTATGTATAAGCTCTCTGTTAATCTTGTTTCTATTTTGATTATCAGCAAGTGCAGCTTCCTTTTCGTCAAGCTCGCCAATAATAAGCTTTACTTCAGCTTCAAGCTTATTAAGCTTATCGGTTAATTCATCTAGTTCCTTCTTATCCTGACTGTCGTCGCTCTTAAATTGAAGATATCTCTGATTTAACTGAGTTTTTCTGAAATTGATATTTTCAAGCATGGCATCATATCTTCCGACCTTGGCCTGAAGAGAACCGCTTTCATGAATAAATTCAATTATGTCAGACTTACATTCTTCAATTTCTGCAAGACATTCTTCTATATAAGAAGAAATAGAGTCGCTTTCTTTTCTGGCAGCATTTAATTTAGCTTCTACATCACTTACTTCCTCATCAAAATGAGTTTTTCTATCATTATAATCAGCTAATTCTCTATCGCCTGCATCAATTTGATGCTGGATTCTATCTATTTGATCATGAATATTCTGGTGATTCATTTTTTGTGTAATAATCTGCTGATTAATAACATTTATCTCACCTTCATATCTTTCCTTTGCAAGCTTGTATTCATGAATCTCATTCTTTGAAGCCTCAATTGTCTGATTTAACCTTTCAATTGTCTGCTCTATATTCTCATATTCCTCTTTTGTCTGTTCATAAGCCTGCTTGTTAGTTTGAATATCATCATCAATTATCTTCTTATTATTAATATCTTCTTCAAGATTCTGTCTGAGTTGTTCATTTTCAATAAGGTAAGCATTTACATCGAGACGCTTTAACTCATCCTTGAAAAGAAGATATTTTCTGGCAGTTTCAGATTGTGCTTTTAATGGACCAACCTGCTTTTCAAGCTCTCCTAATATATCATTAACACGGCTAAGATTCTCTCGTTCAGCTTCAAGGGACTTCTCAGCTGCGGCTTTATTCTTCTTGAATTTAACAATACCTGCAGCTTCATCAAATAATTCACGACGTTCTTCAGGCTTTCCATTTAAGATTTTTTCAATCTGTCCCTGACCAATAATAGAGTATCCTTCTTTTCCAATACCTGTATCAAAGAATAAGGAATGGACATCTCTTAATCTTGATACTGTTCCATTGATTAGATATTCAGATTCACCGGAACGATATACTCGTCTTGCAACAGTCACTTCATTATAATCAATAGGTAATGAATGATCACTATTATCAAGAGTGATTGCCACATATGCTGAGCCCTGAGGCTTTCTTAACTGAGTACCCGAAAATATTACATCCTCCATCTTAGATCCTCTAAGACTTTTTGCACTTTGTTCTCCAAGAACCCATCTAACTGCATCTGCCACGTTACTCTTACCGGAACCATTAGGTCCAACAATACATGTAATTCCATGATTAAACTTGAATACTATTTTATTTGCAAATGATTTGAATCCATTTACTTCTATGCTTTTTAAATACATAATCTAAACCTGCTTTTTCTTAAATTGTAATAATGCATTATATGCAGCCATTTGTTCTGCAGCTTTTCTGGATGCTCCCTCGCCTTTAGATACGATGGAATCATCAATTACAACTGCTGAAATAAACTTTTTATTATGGTCCGGACCAATTTCATCAATTAATTCATATGATAGTGTCCTTCCCTCTTTTTGCATTAGCTCCTGCAATGTTGTTTTTGAATCATAAAACAATGATTTATCATCTATATCATTAAGTAAATATGAATATACAAACTTTTTAGCAGGATCAAGTCCGCCATCAAGGTAAATAGCACCAAGCACTGCTTCAAACAAATCGCAAAGGATAGAGTTCCTATCTCGCCCGCCTGTCAGCTCTTCTCCTTTACTAAGTAAGACATATTTACCAAAACCAAGCTCCCTTGCTATCTGTGACAAAGTAAATTCACAAACAAGACTTGCACGAAGCTTAGTAAGTCTTCCTTCAGAAAAATCTTTCTTATTACGATACAAATACTCACTTACAATGAATTCAAGTATTGCATCACCTAGAAATTCTGAACGTTCGTATGACTCAGTAATATTTATTTTTCTTTCATTAAGATAAGATGTATGAGTAAGAGCTGTTATAAGGTTATCCGGGTTAGTAAAGGTATAACCTATCTTTTGCTCAAGCTCATAATAATTTTTATTATTCATTTGAACTTACCATTTCTTTGCCTAATTCGTCAGCTATCTTTCTGTTAACATCATTTTCCTTGAAGGTAATGCATTGGAAAATAGCGCTCTTCACCTCTTCATTATGAGAATTACCATGTATCTTAACAACAAGACCTTTAAGACCAAGTAATGGTGCACCACCTTTATTCTTAGCATTAAATCTCTCTTTAAGTCCTGATAAAGAGCTCTTAATTAACAAACCACCAATCTTTGATTTGAATGAAGACATGATTGTTTTCTTAATCTCACCAAGAAGCATCTTTGCAAGTCCTTCATATAATTTGAGAATTACATTACCGACGAATGCTTCACAAACTATAACATCTGCAGCACCGTTAGGTATCTCTCTTGCTTCAATACTTCCAATGAAATTAATGTCCTTGCACGCCTTAAGAAGAGGATATGTTTCCTTTACTAAAGCATTTCCTTTCTCTTCTTCATCACCAATATTAACAATTGCAACTCTAGGATTCTTTACTTTCTCAATATTCTCCATATATATTGAACCCATCTTGGCAAATTGAAGCAAATGTTCAGGTCTGGCATCTACATTAGCTCCACAGTCAATAAGAAGAGAATATCCTTTATTTGTTGGAAGTAACGGTGCGAGCGGTGAACGTTTAACACCCTTTGAACGTCCGACAACAAGTTGTCCTCCGGCAAGTATAGCACCTGAGCTTCCTGCAGATATGATTGCATCAGCCTCACCATTCTTAACCATATTCATTCCAACAACAAGTGAAGAATTCTTCTTTGTTCTTACTGCTGAAACAGGAGCATCATGGCAAGTAATCTCTTCTTGTGCATCAACAATAGTAATTGCAGAACTATCATAAGTATACTTTGCCAGTTCAGATTTAATTATATCTTCTTTACCTGTAAGAATAATATGTGCTTTAGCACCTTCATTAATTGCTTCCACAGCACCTCGTATTATCCATTCCGGAGCGTAATCGCCACCCATTGCATCAACAACAATTTTTGTATTACTCATATCATAATCTCCTATTTTATCTGTATTTGTATTATTATTGTTATTAAATTACCTAATACTGTAAAACGGCATAAACATACATGGTTATTATATATATATGGGGGAGTAAAGTCAATAAAACGAAAGGTGAATAATAATAAAACAAAATTTCTTATTGCATAAAAAAAACGTGCATACAATGCACGTTTTTTTATACTAATCAGCTACAGAGATAATCTCTTTCTTGTTATATGAACCACAATTCTTACATACTCTGTGTGGTACCATTAACTCGCCGCACTTGCTGCACTTAACTAATGCTGGTGCAGTCATCTTCCAGTTTGCTCTTCTCTTATCTCTTCTTGCCTTTGAGCTCTTATTCTTTGGACAAATTGACATTAATCACACCTCCTCAATTCTTCAAGATGTTTGCAAAAACTGATAATCTCGGATCTGGAACAAAATCATCACAATCACATGTTTCGTAGTTCAGATTCTTTCCACACACCTTACAGAGTCCCTTGCAATCATCATTGCAAAGAATCTGTACCGGAACTATACTCATCAGTTCCTTTTCAAGTAGTGCGTCCATATCGATATTACAGTCATCTAAATAATTTAATTCATTAATCTCGTCAATTTTATCAGAATCAAAAATTGCCATATCGATAACATCATCAATAACAACTTTAAAATCCTTCATTATCTCATCAAGACATCTGTCACAAAGCATCTTTAATGTAACTACACATTCACCTTTTATGCTACATTTCTTCTTGCCTTCATTCTTAATTATAAGAACAAACTCAGGAATATTATCAGTAACATATACATTACCATTAAAAGTAAAATCCTTTAATGAAGAAGTTACATTAACTTCGCGTACTAGTCCTTCAGTTGATAAAATTTCAGATAAATCAATTAACATAATATCTCCTAAAAATCGCACATTGGTTATTATACATATTTGAACATTCTTTGTCAACAAATATTTTTAATTAAAACATCTTCTTTAATGAACCAAGCATATCCCCTGCTTTATCGGATGCAAGCTTAGCCTGAACTCCTGAAACTACCTCTCCAATGTTTAAAATAATTTTTCTATCAAACCTATTAGTAGTGGAGATACGCATATCAACACATTAAATATAATATAAATAGCAAATTTCTTAAAATTCGAGCTGAAAACTCTTTTGTAAATCAGTTTTAGAATAAAAATTTCTCCAATAATACATGCTACCATGAGTATAAAGAAAATAATTATTCTACATTTTTGATCAATATCAAATTTGGGATCGTTAGGAGATGTTATATCAAATAGAATATATATTATCCAACATAATGCTATATGGATTACATTAATAATCACCAACGATAAGTTTAAAAGTTTTGATTTCATTTTACCAATCAACTACTTCCT